>CAYNGW010000237.1:0-3146 GCA_964396955.1 uncultured Rikenellaceae bacterium
ACCAGTAAAGCGTAAAAGAGATGCAGGGTTTAATTGGAAAAAAAGTTGGAATGACCTCCCTCTTCAATGAAGACGGGAAAAATATTCCTTGTACGGTTCTGCAGGCCGGTCCGTGTGTTGTAACACAGATTAAAACGGTTGAAAAAGACGGCTACTTTGCTGTACAGCTAGGATTTGACGAAAAAAAGGAAAAGCACTCTACAAAGGCTGAAACAGGCCACTTTAAGAAAGTCAATACGACTCCGAAAAGAAAGCTTATTGAGTTTACAGGCTTTGCTGAAGGGCAGGTAAAGGAAGGCGAAGTGCTTACAGCAGAGCTTTTCAGACCGGATAACTGGGTTGACGTAAGAGGATGGTCAAAAGGAAAAGGCTTCCAGGGTGTTGTAAAACGTCATAATTTCGCAGGGGTTGGCGGTCAAACCCATGGCCAGCATAACAGGGGCAGAGCACCCGGTTCAGTGGGTGCATCATCTTTCCCGTCAAGAGTGCTGCCTGGTATGAGAATGGCAGGACAGACAGGAGGAAAGAAGGTAATGTCTATAAGCATGAGAGTCATAAAGCTCCTGGCTGAGGATAATCTGATAATAGTAAAAGGATCAGTACCTGGTCCAAAAGGTGGTTACGTAATAATTACAAAATAATGGAATTAGCTGTTCTTAAAATTAACGGTAAGGAAACCGGAAGGAAGGTTAGTCTTAATGATTCAATTTTCGGAATTGAGCCTAACGACCATGCCATTTACCTGGATACAAAACAGTTCCTTGCAAATCAGCGTCAGGGTACTCATAAATCCAAAGAAAGAAGTGAAGTGTCCGGCAGCACCAGGAAGATAAAGAGACAGAAAGGCACAGGCACGGCACGTGCCGGGAGCATTAAGAATCCGCTGTTCCGTGGAGGCGGACGGGTATTCGGTCCAAAGCCCAGATACTATGGATTCAGTCTTAATAAGAAAGTAAAACAACTGGCAAGGAAATCTGCCCTTTCATATAAGGCATCATCCAATAATATTATCGTTCTGGAAGACTTCACATTCGAAGCTCCTAAAACAAAGGAAATGATCAAAATGGGCAACGACCTTAAAATCGCTGATAAAAAATCACTGATTGTTTTACCGGAACAAAATAAAAATATATATTTGTCAGCCCGAAATATCCAAGGGGTTGAAGTTGTAACTGCTAATGAATTAAGCACTTACGCAATAATGAGAGCTTCGACTTTAGTATTTGTTGAGAGCGCAGTTGACGTTTTGCAGGCAACTTTTGAAAACTAGTAAACTTTGAGTAATGAATATTTTGCTGAAACCGATAGTAACGGAAAAAATGACAAGCCAGGGCGATAAATACAATCGCTATGGTTTTCTTGTTGCTAAAAACGCAAATAAGTTGCAGATAAAGAAAGCCGTTGAAGAACTCTACGGAGTGACGGTTGATTCAGTGAATACAATGCGTTATGGCGGGAAAATAAAAACCCGTAATACCAAAACGGGACTTCTGAAAGGGAAAACAGTTGCCACAAAAAAAGCAGTTGTTAAACTTGCTGAGGGGAACAAGATAGATTTCTATAGCAATATTTAAGAAACAATATGGCAGTCAGAAAGATCAAACCTGTAACACCAGGTCAGAGAAACAAGATCATCAGTGCTTTTGACGGCATCACAGGCGCTTCACCGGACAAGTCCCTCCTTAGACCGCACAGGAAAAGCGGAGGAAGGAATATTACCGGCAGACGTACAATGAGATACATCGGAGGCGGACATAAGAGGATGTACAGGGTCATCGATTTCCAGAGAAATAAAGATGGCATTCATGCAACAGTCAGGTCGATTGAATATGATCCGAACAGATCATCAAGGATAGCACTTATTGTTTATGAAGATGGAGAAAAAAGGTATATAATTTCCCCGATCGGCCTTAAGGTTGGCCAGAAAGTAGTTTCAGGCAAGGATGCAACTCCGGAGGTTGGCAACACGATGTTCCTGAATGATATACCACTAGGCACTGTGGTTCACAACGTTGAACTAAAACCAGGAAAAGGTGCTGCACTTGCACGGAGTGCAGGAACTTATGCACAGCTGTCAGCGCGGGAAGGCAAATATGCAACAATCAAGCTGCCGTCTGGTGAAACAAGAATGGTTCTTACTTCCTGCCGTGCAACAATAGGTACTGTTTCCAATCCTGATCATAATCTTGAGAAGTCGGGAAAGGCTGGCCGTTCACGCTGGCAGGGTCGCCGCCCAAGGGTAAGAGGCGTGGCAATGAACCCGGTTGATCATCCCATGGGTGGTGGCGAAGGAAAAGCATCAGGAGGTCACCCGAGATCGCGCAGGGGAATTCCTGCAAAGGGTTATAAAACCAGGGACAAGAAGAAATACTCTGCAAAACATATTTTGGAAAGAAGGAAAAAATAACTGATTTAATATGAGCAGATCTATAAAAAAAGGCCCTTTCATTGATTTTAAGCTTGAGAAGCGAGTTCTCGAGATGAATGAGGGAGGGAAAAAATCAGTGGTCAAAACATGGTCAAGGAGATCGGTTATATCTCCCGACTTTGTCGGACATACTATTGCAGTTCATAACGGGAATAAATTTATCCCTGTATACATTACCGAGAATATGGTAGGTCATAAGCTTGGAGAATTTGCACCTACGCGGACTTTCAGGGGTCACTCAGGCAATAAGTAATCAGTAATGTAAACATTGTAAAAATTTTAGTAATGGGTGCGAGAAAAAGAAATTCAGCTGAAAAGAGAAAAGAGGCCTCCAAAACCAGGTACCAGGCAGTCCTGAGAAACTGCCCCACCTCCCCGCGGAAGATGCGGCTTTTAACTGATCTTATAAGCGGAAAGGAAGTCAACAAAGCTCTTGATATCCTCAAATACAGCCCTCAGGAAGCATCACGCAATCTGGAGAAAGTACTTCTCTCTGCAATTGCCAACTGGCAGTCGAAGAATGAAGGTGTGAGAGTGGAGGAAAGCAATCTCTACGTTAAAAACGTTCATGTAGATGGCGGCAGGACACTTAAAAGACTACAGACAGCACCGCAGGGCAGAGCTTACAGGTTGAGAAAAAGATCAAACCATGTAACCCTTGTGCTTGACAGTATGAATAAAGAAGTTGAAAAAACATCAGAGTAAAATATGGGACAAA
>CAYNGW010000238.1:0-3112 GCA_964396955.1 uncultured Rikenellaceae bacterium
ATTCAATCAATCCCGCTGAAATTGCATGAAGATGTTCTTCCGCCTCAATCCTGAATGTTGCCTGTATCCGTTTCTGAAATTCAATGTCTTTCTTATCCATGTTGTTGTCATTTGTGGCTAGTGCCCAGTGCCTAGTACCTAGTGCCTTTACACTTTAAACTGTTCTACAAGCTCTTTTAGTTTCTGTCCGAGTTCATGCAGGTTTTTTACCGATTCTTCGGACTGGGTCATGCTTGCTGCAGTCTCCATTCCAGCCTGATTGATGTTTTGCATCGCGGTACCGATCTGGTCCATCCCTACTAACTGTTGCTGGCTCGATGCTACGATCTGAGTGGATACCTGAACTGCTTCACCACTGCTTTCTGTCAGTATCCGGATTGCTTCCCCTGCCTGTACCGACTGTTTAACTCCTGCTTCCACCATTTTGTTTCCCTGTTCGGTAGCAAGAACAGCGGCGCTGGTGGCCTTTTGTACATCGTTTAATATGTTGCGCACCTGAGTAGTGGCTTGCTTTGATTGTTCTGCCAGGTTCCTTATCTCCTGAGCCACGACAGTAAAACCCTTACCCTGCTCACCTGCCTTAGCTGCTTCAATGGCAGCATTGACCGCCAGCAGGTTTGACTGATCGGCCAGGTCTGTAACTGAGGCTATAATGCCACCAATAGATTGGCTCTGTTCGCTTAATCGTACGACTGTTTGTGCAATAACATCCATTTGTCCACTGATGCGGTTCATCCCGTCCACGGTTGCATCAACAGCCTTCTGTCCATTCTGAGATACCTGGGCGGCCCGATTTGCACTATCGGAAAGATTTTTAGCTTTTTGACTGGATAATTGAGCAGCCTGACGGACCTCTTCAACTGTTGTTGTAGTTTCGGTGATTGCAGCAGCCGTTTCGGCAGATCCGGATGCTATCTGGGTGGTTGTAACCAGAATTTCAGAAGAAGAACTTGCAATAATATTTACGCCATCCAGTATCTCCTGCATCTGCTCTCTGAGAATCTCGACCATTCTGCTGAAGGACCGCATCATGTCACCAAACTCATCCCCCCTTTTCTCAGAAATGGAAAGATCTTTGGTGAGATCTTTTGAAGCAATCATATCTGCTGTTTGTACACTTATATTTAAAGGTCTGGTGATACTTAAAGTAAGAAGGATGGAGATAACAATAGCCAGCGCTATGGCCCCTGCTCCAAGAATTAACATCGATAAACGTGCGGAGGATTGTGCTTTTTCTGCCTCTAAGTAACGCATGCTGCTGCGGTCTTCATTATGAGTTATGAGTTCATCAACATCAGTTATCCAGTCAGCCACTGCCTTACTTGCCTGCTGATTCATCAATAATATTGACTCTTCATATTTACCTGCCATCACCAGTTCAATTACTTTATTGTTTAGCTGTCTTGAGGCATCCTGAGAAGACTTTATTTTAACAGCGATAACAAATGACATAGTATCATCGTTTGTGATTAATCCTTCTAACTTTTTAAAATCTGCATCATACAGATACCTGATAGAATCGATTCTGTTTTTTATTTCCAATATTTTTCCGGTATCTTTTAGTAATAAAATATTGCGCAGGTTAATAGATACTTCTCTTGTATGATCAATCATATTATTAGCCAGTTGCAGTCGGACATTATTTGTCTTTATTATCCGATCAAACATTGTCCGGGAGACTTTGATCTGATTAAAACTTACCAGGATAATGATAATCATAAAAACAAGAATAATGCTGAAGCTCAATGCAAGACGCAAGCCGATTTTCATATTTTTAAACATGGTGTGTTCCTCCTTTTATTTAGTTTACTTCATCATTAACAACAATACTTTTATCAGACAATAATCTCTTGGCGTTTAATACGATAAGCCTCTCTTTTGTTACCCCCTTCAGGTATTCTTCACCGATGCCTGTAACTGTAGAAGGAACGTCCCGGATATCTTCGAGTTCAATCTGCTGTGTACCCTGAACCATATCGGCCAGGATTCCGAACTCCATCTGGTCATCGCACAGGATGATCACCCTGTTCAAATCACCCAGCCCTTTTTCCGGAAGGTTAAAGAACTTTTTAAGATCGACGACCGGAAGGATCTGTCCGCGTACATTGATAATACCAAAAATATAAGGGGACACACCGGGTAAAGGGGTGAAATCTTTCAATGGATACACTTCCCTGACAAAAGCAGATTCAATGCCGTAGCTTTCAGCGGCTAATATAAACTCAATGATCTCTGTTATCGTCGAGGTCTCTCTCTTTTGTTCAGGCTCCTGTGCCATGGCAATGGCGCGGTTTTTAAGTAGGGTACGGATTTCTTTCTTCATTTTATACGTATTGTTTACATATTGGCAAATATGATTTCCCTGATATACTTTACTGATAATCCTTCTGATTCAGCCAGGATGTCATCATTTTTGAATCTTTCCAATAAATCAATTACATTGTTAAAACATCGTTTTGCATTCTTCGCATTTCCCTGCCGGAAAAACAGATTTCCAAGTGTAAAATGTCCCATGATATAATCCGGGTCTATATAGATTGCCTGTTTGAGTGATGCGATCGCTTCAGATGTTTTATCCATCTCCTGAAGGATTGATGCCCTCATGAAATAGAAACCTGGAGCGAGTTTTTCCGATGCAATTGCTTTGTTGCAAAGAGAAAGAGCTTCTTCCAGATGACCCAGATTTGCCAGGAAACGAATGGCAAATAACTTGTCAGTATAAGATTCTTCCGGAGTCTTCACAATGTCCTCCTTCGCTAAAGCTACGGAGGATAAAAATTGGGGGTCCACTTTCGCAACCTCCTTCGCAACCACTTTAGCAACCTCCTTCACAACTATTTTCGGAGATACTTCGGTGGTCAGGAAAGCTGTGCCGGACAAGGGTTCCGGTATTTCATCAGAAGGAATATTAAATGAGAGTGTAGATTCATTTTTGCCCTTTCGGTACAAAACTGCTCCGGGGAAATTAACCGGTGTAAATTGTGGAAATACCTGGGAAGAGAGTTCACTGGAAGAGACTACAAACCAGCCATCTTCTGACAGGGAATTAAAAAGGTTCTGAGAAATTTTGTTTACCCACTCTTTGGTAAAATACATTAACACATTCCGGCAA
>CAYNGW010000239.1:0-3093 GCA_964396955.1 uncultured Rikenellaceae bacterium
AAGCGAAGAAAGGTCAAAGCCAGACGGAGATCCCGTATAGCAAGGGAGTGGGTACATGTGACTAAGGGATGCTGCCGGAGGGGTGAGTACATATGACCAGAAAAGAGAGGCTGAAGGCCTGAGCGAAGCGAAGGAAAGGGGAGAGTCCACGTCTTTAATTGTAAAACCAAATTTTTTAAACTATTTTTGCCTGCCATTCAGGATAAACAGAAGTTATTATGGCTCAGGAAGATGTTTTTAAGAAGCTGGTTTCGCACTGCAAGGAATATGGTTATGTTTTCCAGTCAAGTGAGATCTATGACGGTTTAAGCGCGGTGTATGACTACGGCCAGTACGGGGTAGAGCTGAAGAATAACATCAAGAAATACTGGTGGGACAGCATGGTGCTGCTTCATGAAAATATTGTGGGGATTGATTCTGCCATATTCATGCATCCCACCATCTGGAAAGCTTCGGGGCATGTTGACGCCTTCAATGATCCGCTGATAGACAATAAAGACTCCAAAAAAAGGTACCGTGCCGATATGCTTATTGAAGAGCACATTGCAAAGATTGAAGAGAAGGTAAACAAGGAGATTGAAAAAGCCAGGGAGCGGTTCGGTGATGCTTTTGATGAGAAAAAATTCAGGGAGACAAATCCAAGGGTTCTCGCAAACCAGGCAAAGATTGATGAAATAAATAACAGGTATACAAAGGCAATGAACGCAAATGATCTCGCCGGGCTAAGGCAGATCATTCTTGACAATGAGATCGTATGCCCTGTATCGGGCACCAGGAACTGGACGGAAGTAAGACAGTTCAATCTTATGTTTGCCACTGAAATGGGTTCAACATCTGAGGGAGCAGGCAAGGTCTATCTGCGTCCTGAAACAGCACAGGGGATCTTCGTAAATTTCCTGAATGTTCAGAAGACAGGCAGGATGAAGATCCCGTTTGGTATTGCCCAGATAGGCAAAGCCTTTCGCAATGAGATAGTTGCACGGCAGTTTATTTTCAGGATGAGGGAATTTGAACAGATGGAAATGCAGTATTTCGTTCAGCCCGGAAGTGAAATGGAGTGGTACGGGTACTGGAAAGACATAAGGATGAAATGGTTCAGGGCGCTCGGATTCGGGGATGAGAACTACCGTTTCCATGATCATACAAAGCTTGCGCATTATGCCAATGCCGCAACCGACATAGAATATAAATTCCCGTTCGGATTCAAAGAGGTTGAAGGGATCCATTCGCGGACCGATTTCGATCTGAAGCAGCACCAGGAATACAGCGGAAAGAAAATGCAGTACTTCGACCCTGAAAAAGGAGAATCGTATGTTCCGTATGTAATTGAGACATCAATCGGTGTCGACAGGACGTTCCTTCATGTAATTTCAGCGGCATATCTGGAAGAAGAGCTCAAAAAAGAAGACGGGAGCACTGATTTGCGCGTGGTATTAAGAATTCCATCCTTCCTGGCACCTGTCAAGCTTGCTGTGATGCCGCTTGTCAAAAAAGACGGATTGCCCGGGATCGCCGAAAAAATCGTTGATGATCTTAAGTTTGATTTTAACTGCCAGTATGATGACAAGGATTCCATCGGCAGAAGGTACCGGAGGCAGGATGCCATCGGGACACCTTATTGCATCACCATTGATCATCAGACGCTTGAAGATAAAACAGTTACAATCAGGTATCGTGACTCCATGAAGCAGGAAAGGGTAACCATTTCATCCCTTAAGAATATCATAACTGAAAAGGTTAATATTACTACTCTTCTCAGGAAGCTCTAGGATGAAGAAAGTTCTGATCATAACATATTACTGGCCCCCCAGCGGCGGAGCAGGAGTCCAGCGGTGGCTGAAATTCTCAAAGTATCTCCCGCAATACGGATGGGAACCCATTATCCTGACAGTTGATCCTGAATATGCCGCTTACCCTGCCATCGATCATTCTCTCGAAAAAGAGATCCCTGAGGGTATTAAAATCTACAGGACAAAAGCTACTGACTGGTACAGAATATACGGAAATGACAAATCGAAGGTACCTTCTGCAGGTTTTGCAAAAAATACGGACAATACTTTCCGTAGGAAATTATCCCGTTTTATCAGGGGTAATTTTTTTATTCCTGATCCAAGAAGAGGATGGAACAGGTATGCATACAGGCAGGCATGTGAACTGATTGAAAAAGAGGGAATCAGGCATATAATAACAACCAGTCCGCCCCATTCCACCCAGCTTATTGGATTAAAGCTGAAAAGAAAGTACCCGGAATTAAGATGGATAAGTGATCTTCGTGATCCATGGACCGACATATATTATTATGATCTGTTCTACCCTGCATTCCCCGCAAGGATTATTGATCGCAGATTTGAAAGAAGTGTCCTTGAGAGAGCTGACAGGATAATAACTATCGGGCCTTCACTGAAGGATTCATTCATTTCAAAAGTTAAAGGAATTGAAAATAAAATTGAAATTATCACCAATGGTTTTGATGAATCCGATTTTAAAGGGAAAGAAATTATTTCACCTTCCTTGTTGACCATAACATATACGGGGACTCTTTCTGAGAGTTATCCTGTTGACGGAATAACAGAAGCCCTGTCAGAAATTCAAAAGGAGAAGAGAAATTTTTTACTTCGTTTTGTTGGTGTTATTCCTGAGCCTGCAAAAAAGAAGCTCCTGGCTGAAATCAAAGCCGGTTCAGTTGAATTTATTCCTTATTGTGACCATTCGGAAGCTATATCCTATATTCTGAATTCAACCGTCCTTCTGTTAATTATCCCGGGACACAAACACAATAAGAATATTATCACCGGGAAACTTTTTGAATATATAGCGTCAAATAAGCCGATTCTGTGCCTTGGGCCTGAAGATGGTGATGCTGCAGCGATAATATCCCAAAGTAAATCCGGAAAGTGTTTTTCGTATCATGACAAAGATAATATCAAAGCCTATCTTCTTTCAGCTGCTGCGGGAACTGAAAGGACAATATCAGATGCTGATATGTTTTCGCATAAGAACCTGGCAAAAAAACTAGTATCTTGCTTCGAATAAATCTTTAAGATAATTCTGTATTTATAAACAATTTGCAGATTTTATTTTATTAATCAGGTT
>CAYNGW010000240.1:0-3070 GCA_964396955.1 uncultured Rikenellaceae bacterium
TTCTGTAAACTTATTTATTTCAAAATAATTACGTAAATTGCGTTACGTAAATTGCGTAATATGAAAAAGAAAATTACAAATCCTTTTGTTACAAGCGGATACGCCGGTCCGGATTACTTTTGCGACAGAAAGGATGAGATAAATAGAGTTTTAAAATCGGTATCCTCCGGAAGAAACCTTACAATGATATCTCTGAGGAGAATGGGAAAAACAGGATTGCTTAAACACTCAAAACATATCCTTGAAAATGACGGTAATACGGTCGCTGTCATCTACGTTGACCTTTTGCCTACAATGGACGGTACAGAAATGCTCAATACCATTTCCTCAGCTCTCCTGCAGCTTAAAAAAGGAGAGAAAAACTTCTTTGAAAAGATACTTGGCATACTAGGCGCGATGAGACCGAGGTTAACCATTGATTCCCTTACGGGAGAACCATCAATTGAGCTTAAAATTGCTTCACCGGCCGCTATTCAGTCCGGACTTGACCAGCTGCTGAAACTCATCTCCGGAATTAAAAAGGACATTGTATTCATGTTCGACGAATTCCAGCAGATAAGCAATTACCCTGAAAAGAATATTGAACAAATGCTAAGGTCGGTGATCCAGTCATACCCGGCAATCCCGTTTATTTTCTCAGGCAGCAGCAAACATATGCTCGAGAATATATTCCTGTCAGCAGGGAGACCTTTTTACCAGAGTTCTGAACTAATGTATCTCGACAGGATCAATGATACCGAATACAGGAAGTTCATCATTGAAAACTTCAGGAAATCCGGTAAGACCATTGATGATGAATCAATATCAATAATTTTTAACTGGACAAGACTTCACACATATTATGTTCAGTACATATGCAGCCTGCTTTTCGAGAATGAGGAGAAAGTAATCACTCAGAAAATCATTAACCAGGTGTTCCACCAGGTGCTGGCTGACTTTGAACCTCAATATCTGAGTTACAGGAATCTTATCCCTGCACATCAGTTTAAACTTTTGCTGGCTGCTGCAATTGAGAATGGTGTAACACAACCCACTTCCGGTAAATTCATTACCTCATATAACCTAACAAGCGCAAGTTCAGTTTCCACATCATTAAAGGCGCTTAATGAAAAGGAAATGATTGTCTTTGAAAATGACAGATGGTTTGTTTATGATGTGTTTTTTTCGAGATGGCTTGAATATCATTATAAAGCAAGCTGAAATTTTTGTTATAATCATGGGGCGGGGAGATGGGAGCTCAGGGCGCAGGGCTAAGGGCGGGGAGCGGGGGGCGGGGAGCGCAGACACAGTCTGTTTATAGGATTTGCACGACTTGCATGACCATTATTGTATTTATATCATATTTTAGATACATTTGTTGCACAAAACAATAATTATGGCACGGTTTAACAGAATAGATGTAGCATTAAGGATGAGGGAAGCCGGCATAATTCCCCTTTATTATAATAATGATCCTGATATATGCAGAAATGCAGTAAAAGCCTGCTACGAAGGCGGGATAAAAATATTTGAATTCACCAACAGGGGCGATTACGCGCACGAGATATTCAGCGACCTGAATAAATGGATAGAAAAAGAGCTTCCCAACATGATTATGGGTGTCGGGATGGGAACAAACCTGATTAAAAAGGAGCTGATCCAGAAAAAAGACCGGAAAGGGCTTACCAAAAGTGTTGCAGCCGCATTGAAAATTGCAAAAATGTTTCAGAAACTTTAAAAACAGATATATGAAAAGATCATTTTCCTGCAGTCTGATTGCCATCATAGTAATGGCATTTGCTTTCTTACAAAATACATACTCACAGGATATCATTCTTCCTGCGCCGGATAAAACCGGAGGTAAGCCTTTGATGCAGGCTCTTAGCGAAAGACAGACAACCAGGGCATTTACTGCCGATAATCTTACGGAACAGCAACTTTCTGATCTTTTATGGGCTGCCTGGGGTATAAACCGTCCGGAAAGCAAAATGAGGACAGCACCTTCAGCACGTAATATGCAGGAAATAGATGTTTACGTTTCGATACAAAGCGGCTTATACCTGTATTCAGCTGAAACACATACCCTGAAACAGATCCATAACAGGGATATCAGGTCACTGTGCGGAACACAGGATTTTGTGGCAACAGCACCACTCAATCTTATCTATGTGGCTGATATGGGAAAGCTGGGGAAAAATGAGGGAGATGAGATTACGGAAACTGATCTCCTGTGGCCCTATGCAAATACCGGTTTCATTGCCCAGAATGTTTACCTCTATTGTGCATCTGCCAATCTCGGCTGCGTGGTAAGAGGCATGATACCCAAAGCCAAGCTTGCGCCTGAAATGGGATTAAGGTCGAACCAGGTAATTATACTCGGGCATACAATAGGGGTACCGATGAAGTAGAGGTATAATGGTATAATGGCGCAACGGCATAACGTTGCAGCCATTCCCTCACTCTCCATTTCATTCTCCGGGCGAGCGGTAGAGTTCAATATTTGAGATTACGGGACAGGCTTTTGATTTAGTTATCATTATCTTGATCTTACTGGTAGTGGTTAAAGGGAATTTCCTGATCACCTTGTAACCTATAGTTGTGCCGTCAATAAGATGTGACCATTCACCATTGACCAGCGCTTCCACCTTAAATTCCTGAACTCTCTGTCCCAGCTTTATGTACTCCTGGAGAATGATCCGGTTAACTTCTGTTTCCGTACCCAGATCAATTAGCAGTCCGGATGTTGTGACATCATCTTTTGTTGTCCAGTACGTATCGGAATTTCCGTCAACAGCATTAACTGGTTTAAAGTCCTTGCCCCTGTCATCTGATGCTGAAGCCTTTTTACCTTCTGCCAGGTTAATCTCGAATTCCTTATCCAGTATTTTTTTGAAAGCCAGCAATGATTCAACATCCTTTTCATGAAGCAGTCCCCTGTTGTCAGGAGGAACGTTTAGCAGGAGGTTGCTGTTTCTTCCGACTGATGAATAATACAGATCCAGAAGGTTTTCCGGTGATCTTACCATCGAATCCTGCGACTGGTGCCAGAACCAGCCCGGACGTATTGAGACATCAACCTCAGCAGGAACCC
>CAYNGW010000241.1:0-3063 GCA_964396955.1 uncultured Rikenellaceae bacterium
CAAAAACTGTGGCATAGAAATTCAGGTTTTCCTCGACCGACAGATCCTGGTAAAGACTGAATCGTCCGGGCATATAACCGATGTTTTTTCTCAATTCCCTGAATCCGGAAACGGAATCAAGTCCCAGGACTTCCATTTTACCTTCATCAGGAATCAGCAGGGTTGCTATTATCCTGAAAAGTGTTGTTTTTCCTGCTCCGTCGGGTCCTATGAATCCGAATATCTCTGATTCATTAACCGAGAATGAAATATCCTTAAGAGCCTGTGTCTCCACGAATTTTTTGCCGATGCCCGATGCTTCGATCGCTTTTTGCATTCCGCTATTTTTTAGAAGATTGCCTCTCCGGGCATACCCGACTTCATTGATCCGTCATTTATAATATCAATTGTCACAGCATAAACAAGAGTGACACGCTCTTCCTTTGTTTGAATGATCTTTGGAGTGAATTCAGCTTTACCTGAGATGTAGCTTATTGTTCCTGTAAAATCTGAGTAGCCTTTTTTCCCGTCATCGATCCTGACTTTGCATTGCTGTCCGATTTTTACTGATCCCAGCTGGGCACCGCTCACATATACCTTTAGCTTCATTAGTGAAAGGTCGGCGATCTTTACCAGGGGTCTGCCTGCAGCCGTAAGTTCCCCTGGCTCAGAGTATTTTTCAATAATTGTACCTTTAAGAGGGCTCTTAACACTGCTCCGTACAATCTGTTCATTCAGAGTTGCTTTTTTCGATTCGTATACCGATAGTTCTGCAGCGATCGATGTCTTCTGGGTATTATTGGCTGCTATCTGTTTTTGCAGAACAGCCACCTGACCCGTTAGGTCATCATACTGCTTTTTGGTGGCGGCATCATCCTTCAGCATATTCTCTATCCGTTCAATATTAACGTTGAGATTGGCAATCTGCTGGTTTAGAATATCGTTCTGGGCGCTTATTGTACTGATACGAGTTCTGACGCTCATCATTCCTGCATTTATCTCAGCCTTCTGAAGATGGAACAGTGTTGTATCAATGAGGGCAATTTCTGATCCCTTATCGATTTCCGATCCTTCTGTCACTTCAAATTTCAGGATCCGGCCGCTGGTTTCGGCAGATACAATTACCTCGGTGGCTTCAAAGTTTCCATAGGCATCAGCCTCGTCGGTCTTGTTATTGCAGCTTGTGAGGATCACTGCTGCAATAATTATTAATGATCTGGTTTTCATATTATGAGTTAATTTGAAATTTTCATTTTCTTTCTGTATTCTTAATGTACTCACCCCCTTCTTTTTCTTAATATCCAGGGGGCAGGGGGTGAGTACGTGTATACACGGATATTACTCTATTTCTTTTCCGCTTATATTTAAATATTCTATCCTTGCCATCGCAAGATTTATTTTATGAATTTCATAGTTTATCAGTGCCTGCCTTTCAGAATTCATTTCATTCATATATTCAGTGGCAGTAATAGTTCCGTTTTCATATTGAGATTGTGCAGCGGAGGTGATCCTTTTTCTTATCTCAATAAGTTCCGTATCGGTTTTAAGAAGTGATTCCAGGCTTGTGATTTCCGCGCTTTTGGCATCAAGAAGTCTTTTAAGGTTATCTGTCAGGTCGCTTTTCCTATTGTCTATGATTCCCTGCTGAAGACTTATTATCTGCTTTTCATTTTTCACCTTGTTCCAGTCGAAAATATTCCACTTAAGACCTGCTCCGAGTATATAATATGGAGCAAATTCATCCTTAAAGAAATTGCTGCCTGGAGGATTTCCGTATCCAAGGGTGGCAAATCCGAATGCTCTCGGCATCCGTTTGCTTTGTATGACCTGCAGGGTTGCATCAAGCTGCCCTTTTTTTAGATCAAATATCTGCAGTTCCGGACGTGATAATTCACCTGTCGGTTCTTCTCCAGGCGACGGAAGAACAAATTCTGTTGAAGCATCAATCTCACTCCCCGTGAGGCCTGCCAGGATCTTCAGCAACGATGCTCTCCTGATCCCGTTTTCACTGATCTGCTGCTCAAGCTTTATCTTTTCAGATGTAAGAACATCAAGATCAGATTTCAGAATTACACCGCTTTCAAGAGCGGAATTCATCGATGCAATTCGTTTGTTTATCAGTTCCAGGTAGTTTTGCAGCAGTTCCTTTTGTCTGTCCAGAAGAAGCAAGTTGAAATAGCAGGTGTTTATCTGTCCGCGAAGTTTATAAAGGTCTGTTTCAGTCTGTTTCTCATTGATATTAAGGTCAGCTTTTTCAAGAGCTCTTGCTCCTTTTATGGCACCTCCGTCATAGATCATCTGGTTGATATCCAGCGTGACTTTATACTGTTCGTGAGGCAATGGTTTAATAAGGTCGGCTATCCCCTGAACAGGCAGTGAACCAAGGACATCGGTCATATCCACAACTGACGAGTTATAGATAAAGCTTCCGTTCGCATCAAGTGTGGGCAGCCATCCCTTCGACAGGTTTTTGTCCTTTATCAGCCATATATTATTATAAGCTTCCTTCTCTGCTGAAACCGGAGCAACTGCATATGCCTTTTCATAGCACTCTTTAAGGGTCATAACCTTTTGTGACATTGCTGGTAACGGCACCACCAGAATGAACAATATCAGGAATTTTCTTTTCATGTTATATCCATTGTTTTAACCGTTATTATTCTAATTCCCCCCCTCACCTCTTCTTCCCCTTCTTTTGATTTGTTAATGCATTTATCACAAAATCAGCTGCATACTCTTTCCTAACCTCAATATATTCCTCAAAACTGTATCCCATTTTATCCATTAAACTGGAAATCACTGGTTTTGCCACAAAAGGGAAGACGCTCATTGCAGCAATAGAAGTCATCAACTGAGGGATTATTTCTTTGGTTATATTATACTTGTTAAACTCATCTTTATGTTGCGCTTCAAGAGTGGTCCAGACTTTATTTATGTCAATATTCTGAACAAGTTTCCTGATTTTTTCAGGATTCCTGTGAAATTCGTTTAAGACGAATGATGCAAGTCTTGGATTCTTTTGCATAAAAGCAATATGCTCCCTGTAAAAGAATCTGAGCTTTTCTTCAAGAGAAAGCTTTTCAT
>CAYNGW010000242.1:0-3039 GCA_964396955.1 uncultured Rikenellaceae bacterium
GCATTGGTGTTTGTCCCGCTGACGCGCTTGAAAAAGATAAAGATGGCGTTATAATGCGCCATACAAATCTTTGTATAGGATGCAAATCTTGTGTTACTATTTGTCCCTTCGGGACCATGATGACTGATTTCTTCCTGTACCACAGGAACAGGGACTTGTTTTATAATCTGGATGATGAGAAAGAAATGGAAAAATTCATTAAAGCCTCACCTGCCGGGACTGTGACACTTACCGATGAGGATGAGGCACCGGATAAAAATATTTACAGGCTTAACGATAAGGTACTTATAAAAGAATATTTGTATACCACTGAAAATAAGTAATATGGCAGTTTACCTGTTTTATTTCTTTGTTTTCCCCGGCCTGCTCTTCGCTGCAGTTACCGGTGCATTTCTGTCGTGGTTTGACAGGAAGATCACTGCCAGGGTACAATTTCGCAAGGGGCCTCCCCTGTTACAGCCTTTCTATGATTTCTTCAAATTACTGCTGGTAAAGGAAACTATCCTTCCAAAGTACGGATCACCCCTGATGTTCCTGCTGGCTCCCGTTTTTTCTGTTTTCGGCGCTGTAATGGCAGGAGTATTTATCCTTCTGCCGTTATTTAATATTACAACCGGCTTCAAGGGCGATCTCCTGGTGATCTTTTACCTTTTAACAATACCTTCTTTTTCATATATCATGGGATCCCTGGCTTCAGGTAATCCGCTTGCCGCCGTTGGAGGATCAAGAGAGATGAAACTTATTCTCAGCTATGAATTCACATTTCTTCTTGTTATAGCCGGGATTATAATGAAATGCGGACAGCAATTTGATCTTTATACAATTATACAAACTCAACAAGCAGGTTCTCCGTTTATTGGAAGCATCTCGGGAGTACTTCTATTTATTGTGGGGATATTCTGTATCCAGGCCAAACTGGCACTGGTTCCATTCGATATGCCTGAAGCTGAGGCTGAAATAACTGAAGGCATCTTTATAGAATATTCCGGAGCAGCTTACGGACTGATCAAACTTACAAAATACATTATGTTCTTCATCCTGCCTGCTTTCCTTATTGCCCTGTTAATGAACGGATTCAGGCTTGACGGGATAAATATTCTGTGGGCAGTGCTTAAAGTTCTCCTGGTAGTGCTTCTTATTACTTTAATTAGAAACACCAATCCAAGGATAAAAATCAAGCAGGCTGTGAGCTTCTTTTTAATTTGGATGAACCTGCTTGCAGTTATTGCGATTGTATTGATTGCATTTGGTTACTAAGAGTGTGTAATAAACACGAGAAATGAGTTTTATTAAACATATAGATAGATTAAAATAATTTAATTATAAATGAGTGATATATAGGAAATCCTATTACACACTCTAAATATTTGTAATTGTGGGTTTTAAGAATTATTGCTTTAAAAAGTCCCTCTGGGTTTTCCACTTCGGCGGAGCATCCTGCAATAACTGTGATATTGAAATACTGGATTGCCTGACGCCAAGACACGACCTCGAACGGTTCGGCATTCTGCTGGTCGGAAGCATACGGCATGCAGATGTTCTGCTGGTGAACGGATCCATAAACATGAGGGACAAGGAAAGGCTGCTGGAGATCTATAATCAGGCACCCAGGCCTATCCTGGTTGTGGCAATTGGCGCCTGCGGATGCTCGGGAGGGATCTTTGCCGACGGGATAACTTTTGCCGGTCCTGTTGATAAGATCATCCCGGTAGATGCATATATCCCGGGATGTCCGCCCAAACCGGAAGCAATAATCGGAGGGATTGTGAAACTGGTGAATAAATCATAGGATACAGGCAACCGGCTGCCGGCAACAGGAAGAAAAAGAACAAATGTAAAGAGTAGAAAAAATAAGAAATGGATACGGATCTGGTGATAAAGAAGTTCAAGGAAAATTTTGATTCCGGGATAATTGAGGTTGTCAGGAAGAGTGAGAAGCGTGCCGTAATAACTATCAGGCCGGATGCGATTCTTAAGGTTGGAGAGTATTTATATAAAAGTGCCGGATTCAGATTCATCATTGCATCTGCACTGCATACAAAAAGAGGATTTGAGATCCATTATCACTTCAGTCTGGATGCAATCGGACTGGTGTTGAATATTCATGTCATATTGGATAAGGTGAATCCGCAGATTGAATCGCTTTCGAATATGTTCAATGCATCCAACTGGATTGAAAGGGAAATGCATGAGTTGTTAGGCATCAATTTTCTCAATCACCCTAATCAGGAAAAACTGATATCTGACGGCAATTGGGCAGAAGGCGTTTATCCGTACAGGAAAGAGTTTAAATAAGAACCTGAACAGAAGATGAGCAAAAAGATACTCATACCAATCGGACCATACCATCCTTTGCAGGAGGAACCTGAACTATTCAAGCTCTTCTGCGACGGTGAGATCGTGAAAGATATAAAATGGGAAACGGGGTATAATCACAGGGGTATAGAAAAGCTCAGTGAATCAAAGACATACGAACAGGTATTCTTTCTTGTGGAACGGATATGCGGTATTTGTTCAACCTCTCATCCTTTTGCTTTTGCCAATGCCGTGGAAGAGATCGTCGGAGTAGAAATTACTGACAGGGCGAAATATATCAGGTCAATTATTGGCGAACTTGAACGCATTCACAGTCACCTTCTATGGGTCGGTCTTGCCGGCCATTTCCTCGGATATAATACCGTATTCATGTGGGCATGGAAATACCGCGAACCTATACTTGACCTCTTCGAGATGATTACCGGAAACAGAAACAGTTATGCCATGTTCAAGGTTGGAGGGGTTCGCCGCGATATTGAAAACAATAAAATACCTGTAATCAGGAAAACCCTCAGTGATTTCAAAAAGAAAAATGATCTTCTTACGGGTGCTGTTATGGATGACCCTGTAATTCATGCCAGGACTAAAGGAGTGGGTATTCTTACAAAGCAGGATATAATCGATTATGCCGCTGTTGGTCCGACAGCCAGGGCTTCGGGAGTGGCAATTGACATAAGGAAAGACGATCCCTATGCTGCTTATCCCCTTGTAAACTGGAAAGTT
>CAYNGW010000243.1:0-3028 GCA_964396955.1 uncultured Rikenellaceae bacterium
ACTTTGCAGCAAAACTGATATTATCAAATGATACCTGGAATATAAATGAGATTTCCTGGAGATCAGGTTTTTCCGATGCTAAATATTTCAGCAAGTGTTTTTATCATGAATTCGGTATAAATCCCAGTCAGTTTTCTAAAGAATATCTGAAGACTAAAAATATAACTGTCAATTAACAATAAAATCTGCCGGACTTTCCTTTGTTATGATCCCTTCAGGGAATCACCAAAGACAATTCCCCCTCTCGCTACAATGAAAATGAAACACTTGCACAGATGATGTGTTGGTGTTTTTTTGTGCCAGGGTTACGCTGGTTTTTGGTGTTTTTAATGTTTTGTTTTGGTCAGATATGCAAATTTCTTCATTATTGGTTCGCATAGATGGAAATGGATGGGAAACATGCTATTAGTGAGCGTTGCAGAAAATGGCTCATCTTTCAAAACAGTTTTAAAAAAATAACAGGTCTTACACCTTCACACTTCAAAAATCTTAAGCACTGTAAATTTTTGAATAGAGGATCTTCCAGTCAAAGCCCAGAGTAAGGTCACCTTCCACCCATTCTTTTTACTCCGCCCGGCTTGCCTGCTCCTTTAGGAATGGCTGATCCTGATGGTCTTACAATATGAGGCCGTGCACACTTTGCCTTGCTCATGTCCGGTTTTGCACTTTTTACCTGCTTGACAGCCTTACCATTTGCAGCTTTCTGACTGTTTGCGAAAAACACATCATATCGGCAAAAAGCAGCAATACTGCAAAAACAATATTCTATGAAGCAAAGTCTTTATATTTTTTATAGTTATCATTATTGATTATCTTTAATATGAATTATTTCATCTTCAATGTTTTCGAACCTCTGTTTTATTCTTTCAGTAACAAAAACATGCAATAAAAATGAAGAACAGATGAACAAATATTAAGTTAACGATCTGTTCTTATTTCCATATCATTTAATTTTACCGAAAATCTATTCCGCTATGATCGTTACCTGTGTACACATCCATATCAAACCTGATGTTATTCAGGAGTTTATAGAAATTTCAACTGAGAATCATATAGAATCAGTGAAAGAGCCTGGTAACCTGCGCTTTGATTTCGTTCAGCAGGCAGACGATCCGTGCCGTTTCATGCTCTATGAAGCCTATGAATCGGAAGAAGCTGCCGCAGCACACAAGAACACTCCCCACTACCTGAAATGGAAAGATGCAGTTCAGAAACTTATGGCAGAACCCAGAAAGGGTGTAAAATACAATATCCTTCAGCCTAACGACAGGACAAAATGGTAAAGCCATTTCAGTTTGCCAGGATGCCGTTGATCAGTTTCGGGACCGGTAAGATCTCTGATCTCCCGGAAATGATTAAGAAATATGGCAATGAATTCATCCTTGTGACAGGACAGAAATCGTTCATGAATTCAGACCATGCTCAGATCCTGTTAACTACTTTTGGAAAAAAAGAAATTAATCATCATCATGTTATAATCTCAGCTGAACCTTCACCTGAAGTTATCAATCAGGCTGTCAGTATATTAAAAGCAGAAACTATCAATGTTGTGGTTGGAATCGGGGGTGGAAGTGTGCTTGATGCCGGCAAAGCAATCTCGGCAATGATGTATAAAACTGATCCGGTTCAGGATTATCTGGAAGGCATTGGCAGTAAAGAGCATCCCGGAACAAAAATACCTTTTATCGCTGTTCCTACAACTTCCGGAACAGGCAGTGAGGCAACAAAAAATGCTGTAATATCCAGGATTGGCAGGGATGGATTTAAACGATCTCTCCGCCACGATAACTTTGTGCCCGATATAGCTCTGGTTGATCCTGAACTCACACTTGACTGCCCCCCGGATATCACAGCAGCAAGCGGCATGGACTGTTTTACCCAGCTTACAGAAGCATATCTTTCAACTAAATCGAACGAATATACTAACGCTCTTGCTTTAGAGGGACTTAAGGCAATTAAAACATCTCTCAAAGACGTATTTAATGATGGTAAGAATATTGCTGCCAGGGCAGGAATGTCATTTGCTGCTCTTACTTCTGGTATTTGTCTTGCGAATGCAGGTCTGGGTGTTGTTCATGGTTTTGCCTCATCAATCGGGGGATTGTACAACATCCCGCATGGAATAATATGCGGAACACTGATGGCAGTTTCCAATGAATTGAACGTAAAGAAAATGCGGAAAGGATATGGCAATCAGGCAAGCCTAAGAAAATATGCCCACCTCGGGGAACTTTTCCTTGACGAAACAGGCAGAAGCCAGGATTTCTATATAGATGGTTTTATTGAGTATCTTCATTTTCTGACAGAAGAATTGCATCTGCCCGGATTTAAGAAATACGGCATAAGGGAAAGCGACATGGAAAGGATATGCTCGGACATTGATTGCAAGAATAATCCGGTGAATCTTGAAATCAGTGATCTTATGGAGATCTTATTGGGAAGATTCAATTAACTAAACAATGAATTCAGCCTGGTTCAGGTTTTATGAGGAGTTGAATGACTTTCTTCCTGCCGGGAAGAAGAAAACCTCCTTTTCATATTCATTCACTGGAAATCCATCAGTAAAAGATGCGATCGAAGCAATTGGAGTCCCTCATGTGGAGATTGATATGATCATCGTTAATGGCAATCCTGTTGATTTTACATATAAGCTGCGGAATGAAGACCAGGTATCTGTTTATCCGGTATTCGAAAACTTTGATATTTCAACAGTATCTCCGCTCCGTAAAAAGCCTCTCAGGGATCCGAAGTTCATTCTTGATGTTCATCTTGGCAAACTGGCAAAATACCTGAGGTTATGCGGGCTGGATACGCTTTATTTTAAGCAGTTAACTGATCCTGAGATCATTAAGATTTCTGTAAAGGAGCGAAGAATTATTCTCACACGTGACAGAAATCTGCTGAAAAATAAAATAGTGACTCACGGTTGCTGGATACGGTCACCAAAGCCGGAATCGCAGCTTAAGGAAGTACTGCACCGGTTCAATTTAAAAAATAATCTCCGGCCTTTTATCCGCTGCCTTGAATG
>CAYNGW010000244.1:0-3013 GCA_964396955.1 uncultured Rikenellaceae bacterium
AGGAGAAGTGCTGTCCAGCAGGCAGGTGCTTAATGATTTGGTTATCATGATCTTTTTCCCTCCGGCTTTAATCTGAAATGTATTCCCGTTAAACACATGTTTCCGGACTTTAAGGTTAAGTGTTGCGGAGTGCCTGATTACTTCCTGAGCGGGAGAAATGGTATCTGAAAAAATATTGAGGATATTTCCGCTCCTTATGCCTATGGTTGAAGATCTGATTGAGTTATATACTATAAGTTCATTCGATTTCCTGGTTATTATCTCTTTTATTGCTCCGGTAATGACAAACAGCAGTAACGCTGCAAGAGGTAACAGCAACGGCAGAGATTTTTTTACAAGCAGGAAGCGGGTAAAAAGGAAAATGGTTATTGTCAGGAAAATGCATTCAATCCTGGTTATGCCTATATTTTCAATAGATGAAAGCGGTAAGGAGGATGCAATTTCAGTCAATCGTTCTGTCAGTCCCGTCATTAAATCCAGCATCCCGGCAAGAATCTGCGAAAGAAACTGAACGGGGAATGTCATCGGGACGAGTGCTCCTAATATCACGACAAGTGACGACAGTGGTACAATTATGATATTTGACAGAATGAACCATGTCGGAAACCGGTTGAACAGCATAATTGTGAGCGGTAATGTTCCGGCCTGCGCAATGATGGTAACAGCAGCAGCCTGCCAGATGAGATCCGGAAGTCGGTGTCTGAAATGGAGCTTCAGGTAAAAGTCACGATAGAAGCACAATATATAGATCACAGCGGCATATGAGAGCTGGAATCCGGCATCAAAAATAACGGAAGGCCTTGCCAGTATGAGGACGAATGCTGAAGCCAGCACTGAATTAATGCCATTGACCGGCCTCTTCATGATATTTCCTGCCTGAAGGAAAGAGTACATAATTGTAGCCCTCAACACCGAAGGAGTAAGTCCGGTTATGAAGGCAAATATCCATAAGATCAGGATTGTGATTATTACCCGGATTATATTCAATCTGCCCTTGAGGAAGAACAACATCCTGAAAATAAACATGCTGAGAATGACTGCGTGAAGACCTGATACAGCCATAATATGCATAACTCCCGCCTTAATGAAATGCTGCTTCTGCTCCGGGTCGAGCATATTCTTCTGCCCAAGGGTTATGGCTGCCACAAGCGCCAGCCTCTCTCCTTCAATTCCCCTTTCACTGTACATGTTGATAATCCTTTCTCGTATCATCAGCGCCCTGTGAATCAGTATCCTGTGTTCAGGAGCAGTATGCTTAATGATATCTCCAATATCAATAAATGCATAGTATTTTATGCCATTGTTCTCCATGTAAAACCTGTAGTCAAATTCATGGGGATTGCCTCTGCTGGCTATTTCAAGGGGAGTGCATCTTATGGTCAGATGATCTCCCGGAATTATTGCCGGGAGATCGGGGCTTTTTCTGCAGTACAACAACAGTGAACCGTGTACCTTCTCCTGCCTGTCCTTTGTGATACTGTTCTCAGTCTTGAAAATCATCCTGAAGCTGTTTTCTTTTTCTTCGGGATAATCAGACAGGTAGCCTGTAAATAAAATCTCCTCATGTTCCAGAACTGATATTCTGTCTTTCTCCAGGGTGTAGAGAAGAAAACCGCAAATGAAAAGTGCAAGCGTCAGGGAGATCCCATAAACCGGATTGGTCAGCTGCCTGTTAAACAGCAGGCTTATACCAAGCAATAGAAGGATGAAAACTCCTGAAAACAAGAAAAATACGACTCCGGGAGTTATGTAAAGACCCGCAACTATTCCCATACATAAAGGAATGCCGATCCGGAGAAACGGGATTTCCTTATTTAGCACAGCCTGCAGCTTTTGAGACGATATAAAGATAAGAAAAAGTTTGGAGTGAGCTAAAGTTTGGAGTACTTAGAGTTAATAATAACTTTAGTCACTCTGGGCACTTTTTATCTTCTGTCCGGGAAGAATTGTCCTGTAGTCTGCTTCGAACCTGCCTTTGCTGATTGCAATGAGCTTGTTCCTGATGAGCCTTCTCCTTAACGGATTAACCTTATCGGTAAATAATATGCCATCGAGATGATCATATTCATGCTGGATTATCCTTGCCTTGTAACCGTCATATACCTCGTCATGGAATTCCCAGTTTTCATCATAGTATTTTATCCTGATATGCGATTCCCGGTTGACTTCTTCCCTTAAGTTTGGAATACTCAGGCAACCCTCATTCATAGGCTGCAGATCGCCGGATTTCTCAATTAGATGGGCATTTATGAAGGCCTTTTTAAAATCAGCCAGCGAAGGTTCATCCTCTGCAACAGGTGTTCCGTCAATGACAAATAATCTGATTGATTTTCCGATCTGGGGAGCAGCCAGTCCCAATCCTTCCGAGTTGTACATTGTCTCAAAAAGATCGTTAATAACCTGTTGCAGATCAGGATAATCCTCATCAATATCCTCAGCAACTTTTCGCAGGACCGCATGGCCGTATATAACTATCGGATATGTCATTTAACTACTGTGTTTCAACCTTCTTATCAAGCCAGGACTGAAGAATAAGTGATGCACTTATCTTATCAACAACCGTCTTATCCTGTCTTTTTTCCTTTTTCATTCCTCCCTCAATCATTGCCCTGAGAGCCATTTTAGAGGTAAACCTCTCATCAACAAGATGTACATGTTTCCCCGGGTATCTCTTCTTAAGCTTTCTGATGAACGGACCAATAAATTTAACAGATTCACTCGGCTTATTGTTCATCTGTAACGGATAACCAACAACAAACGCATCAACCTGTTCCGATTTCAGATATTCATCAAGGTATGTATCGATATTCTGTACGGCTACAGTAATTAAAGGTGAAGCAATGATCTGAAGGGGATCAGTGACTGCCAGGCCAATCCGTTTCTTACCATAATCTATACCTAGTATCCTGCCCATAAGCTTTACAGAGGTCACAAAAGTACTAATAATAATAAAATGGTACAACGGTTCAACGGCACAACGGTGCAACGGCAAAACAAGTTCCCCTCCAGGAGG
>CAYNGW010000245.1:0-3012 GCA_964396955.1 uncultured Rikenellaceae bacterium
TAGGCAATGCATTGAGAAGAATTCTTCTCTCTTCACTCGAAGGTTATGCCATAACAACGGTTAAGATCGAAGGCATCGACCACGAATTCTCCACCATAAAAGGTGTGATAGAGGATGTTACTGAAATCATCCTGAACCTCAAGCAGATCAGGTTTAAAAGGACTGTGGATGATGTTGATAATGAAAAGATTACAATAAAGATCCATAATCAGGAAGTATTTAAAGCCGCTAACCTGAATAACGCTCTCAGCAGCTTTGAGGTGCTGAATCCCGATATGGTTATCTTCAGAATGGAACCCGGAACCAAACTTCAGATAGAAATGAATGTAGGTAAAGGCAGAGGTTATGTTCCCGCTGAAGAAAATGAACCTGCTGATGCCGAGTTTGGCCTTATAGCCATTGACTCTATCTTCACCCCGATAAGGAATGTAAAATATTCGGTCGAAAACTTCCGTGTTGAACAGAAAACCGATTATGAAAAACTCCTTTTCGAAATTGAAACCGATGGTTCCATTCATCCGAAAGATGCACTTAAGGAAGCAGCCAAGATACTTATCTATCATTTCCTTCTTTTCTCTGATGAAAAAATAACTCTCGATTCGGATGATAAGCTGGCTAATGAGGAATTTGATGAGGAAGTACTGCATATGAGACAGCTCCTGAAGACAAAACTGATAGACCTTGACCTGTCTGTCAGAGCTCTCAATTGCCTCAAAGCTGCTGAAGTTGAAACACTTGGAGATCTTGTCAAGTTCAATAAGAACGATCTCCTCAAATTCAGGAATTTCGGGAAGAAATCACTAACGGAGCTTGATGAGCTCCTTGAATCCATGAGCCTTTCCTTTGGCATGGATGTGAGCAAATATAAACTGGATAAAGATTAATTTGATAATTGTTTGAGGATAAATAGAAATGCGACATTCAAGGGTTATAAATCATTTAGGAAGAACGAGTTCACACAGAAAGGCAATGATGGCTAACATGGCAAAGTCACTGATACTTCATAAGAAGATCACAACTACTGTTGCCAAAGCCAAAGCACTGAAGACTTATGTTGAACCGCTCATTACTAAATCGAAAAAGGATTCAACACACTCCAGGAGAGTGGCGTTCAGCTTCCTGAAGGATAAAGCTGCCGTATCTGAATTATTCAGGGAAGTTTCACCCAAAGTCGGAGAACGACCGGGAGGTTACACGCGCATATTAAAGATTGGCAACAGGATAGGAGACAATGCCGAAATGTGCATCCTTGAGCTTGTCGATTATAACGAGCTTATGGCAGGTGGCGGTGAAGCAGCAAAAACCAAAACAACGAGGAGAAAAAGATCACTGAAGAAGAAAGGTGAAGCAGCCGGTAAGGAAAAAGCAGCAGCTGAAAAGCCCGAAGAGGTTGTTGAGGAAACAAAAGAAACAGAAGAAACTTCAGAGGAATCTGCACAGGAAGAAAAATAATAACCTGGGAAATATAATAGAATGAAAGGGATAAGTCGTTATCCCTTTTTTTGTATATTGCATAAATGTTTAATATAAAATTAAATTCCTATGGGTCAAATAGTTAGTGTACATGCCCGCGAGATACTTGATTCCCGCGGCAATCCTACGATTGAAGTTGATGTGATGACAGCCAGCGGTTTTTTTGGCCGTGCTGCAGTGCCATCAGGCGCATCAACAGGTGAAAATGAAGCTCTTGAACTGAGAGATGGCGATAAAGACCGTTACCTGGGCAAGGGTGTCATGAAAGCAGTTCATAATGTTAATAATGTCATTGCCGAAGAGATAAACGGAATGGATGTAAGCAACCAGGCAGGGATCGACAAAAAGATGATCGACCTTGACGGAACAAAGACCAAGAGCAATCTGGGAGCAAATGCTATTCTGGGTGTTTCGCTGGCTTGTGCTAAAGCTGCAGCCACAGCTCACGGACTTCCCCTTTTCCGTTATATAGGAGGCACAAACGCTGTTGTCCTTCCTATACCAATGATGAATATCATTAACGGAGGATCTCATTCAGATGCGCCTATTGCTTGCCAGGAATTCATGATCCGGCCTGTAGGTGCTCCTTCTTTCAGGGAAGGATTGCGTATGGGAGCTGAAGTTTTCCATGCATTGAAGAAAGTCCTGAAAGGCAAGGGATTAAGCACTGCTGTCGGTGATGAGGGAGGCTTTGCCCCGAAACTTGAAGGAACAGAAGACGCTCTTGAGACTATACTGAAAGCAATTTCCACCGCCGGTTATAAACCAGGCGTTGATCTTACAATCGCTATGGATTTTGCTGCCTCTGCATTCTATGAGGATGGCATCTATAACTATGCAAAATTTGAAGGACCAAAAGGTGCAAAGCGTATATCAAAGGAACAGGTTGATTATTTTGAAAAGCTTATAAGCAAGTATCCAATAGATTCTATTGAAGACGGGATGGCAGAAACCGATTGGGATGGCTGGAAGCTGATGACTGATAAACTCGGTAAAAAGATACAGATAGTAGGTGATGATGTCTTTGTGACAAATACAGACTACCTGAAGAAAGGTATTGAAATGGGTTGTGCAAACTCAATACTCATCAAGGTAAATCAGATTGGCACACTGACAGAAACCCTGAATGCTATTGAAATGGCACACAGGGTTGGCTGGACGACAGTTACATCGCACCGTTCAGGTGAAACGGAAGACTCCACTATTGCAGATATAGCTGTTGCAACGAATTCGGGACAGATCAAGACCGGATCTTGCAGCCGTACCGACAGACTTGCCAAGTACAACCAGCTTCTCAGGATCGAGGAGATGCTGGGCGATCTGGCTGTGTATGGATATAAGAAGTAGTACACGTACCCACCCCCTTGATCCCCCTCCCTGCTGACGCAAGGAGGGGGATATTATGTTGATTTACAACAATATAAGCCCCCTTCCTTACGAAGTAGGGAAAGGGGTGGGGGGATGGGTATATGAAGTTAAGTATAGTTATTAACAATTGTTAATAACTATTGTTTATATCGGGTTTACAACAAGGACTTC
>CAYNGW010000246.1:0-3008 GCA_964396955.1 uncultured Rikenellaceae bacterium
CTGGAGCAATGTCTGATTCGTGGCAAACTCCGAGGCACTCAGAAAGTAAGGTAAGCCATCAGGAGTCGATGGAACACTTAAGGAGAAGGATCCATCGGCTACAGTTGTTACCTCGAAAACTGCACTGTGAAATGCAATTTGCCTGATAAGTGCATAGTAGTCAAATGACCAGTATCCGCAATCCTCACAACCGTAAACATCATAGTCAGGCATCTGGATGTACCTGGAATAGAAGGTCGGACACTCTACATCGATTGAAGCCACTATCTTTACATTAGCAGCCGGTTCCGGTGCATTATTAGTAAGGTCTGTTTCAACAGTGGCAATACCTGAGATTGTTGAAAGGTCTTCTGTCAGTGAGAACATAGGGATCATTGTCCCTGCCTGTCTTACAAGGCTGTAAGCATCGACATAAATCGAATCGGGTAGTGCCGGAAGTATAGCAATATAATCTACTTCACAATAGCCGGTTTTACTGACATTTACAGTAACGCTTCCGATCCTGAGGTCGGGGAATGTAGCGATGCCGCTTGCATTAGTGGTTGAGGTCAGTAACTGACCATACTGGGAAACTGTAACTGTAACACCGTCCATACCCTGACCACCTTTCCCATCACCTTCTCCCTTATCGCCACCTATACTAAGCCAGGCCGCATCTGATGCAAGAACAGCAGCGACTGAATAGTCAATGATTCCGCCAGCTTTTTTCAGGGAATCACGTAATAATTCCGTCGCTAAAGCGTATTCATGGTCCATTTGTGCCTGAGCCATCGCAAGGGAATCTTTCAGAAGTTCTAGATCCTCCTGGTTGGCGTAGGCATCCTCTTCAGTGAAGACATCCTTCGTACATGAAGAGTTAAAAGCAATGAATCCAAGAAAGACAAGGATTCCAAGTTTGAAGATTTGTTTCATAGTCTGTAATTTTAAGATTAAATTAAAAGTTTGTACTACTTTATTTTTAGAAATATTTATCTGATGCGGATAACAATTGTCACCTAAAAAAAACAATTGAAATATTCAATTGTTCAAAGAGGAAAGAAATATTATCTGTGGAAAATGAAATCAATAACATGGGAAGGTCAGGGTTTAGTTTTAAAAAATTTATCAAACAAGAAATTTACGAAAAAAAAGAAGACGAGTCAAGTTTTTTTTGACGAATGAGGATTTATATGTTGTTAAAGTTTAATTACTATTGATGTACCCCTCTCCCGCTGAAATGGGATCCCCCCTAAAGGGGGAATAAATTCAGTTTCCACTGAGATAAGTTTAAGCAGGTAAATTGGGCATCAGAAGCACATACTTACTGACCTGATAATCCTGAAACTTATTGAATCACTGTAATATAGAGTATATATGAATTCCCTACAATCGGGGAACCAGATGAATTTGTAAACATAACCTCTACAATGTTATCGGCTGATACCCTGGCATATGCAATAACCAGTCCTGCAGGTAATGCATCTGAAGGTGATAGTATTACAGATGCCATGGGTGATATATTAGCAATTGTAATTGTCTGTGTACTTGAAATACCTGTGGCAAGAGTGGGTAAAGTTACACCTCCTGTAGCCTTGACTATTCTGTTGATATTACTGCCATTATACCCTACTTTTAAACTTCCGTTTACCTGCAGAGTTGCTCCAGCCGGATCAGCTTTACCATTAATAGCTATTTTGTCAGATGTGAAATTTCCTCCAATCAATGGTTCAGAAGATTCTGAGTTTTCAATAAACAATAAGTTTGATTCAGTCTGGTCCTTTCCAGCTCTGAATCCTATAAAGATATTATTAGAACCACCCGTAGTTCCGTATCCTGCCTGGTCACCTATAAAAATATTTGAACCACCTGAGGTCTTTCCGGCTCCCGCCTGGGAGCCAACAAAAACGTTTGATGATGCATTGGTTAAAGTTGCACCGGCATTCATACCAATATATATATTCCCACCTCCGGAATCATTTAACCAGCCGGCCTGTTTGCCGAGAAATACATTATCCTGTCCTGTTTTATTATAAGATACTGCCAGATAACCCAGGAAAACATTATAGTTCCCCGGGAAAGTTTCCGTACCAATATTGTTATAACCTGCCTGATACCCGATAAATATGTTTTCAGAACCTCCCCGTGTATTCTTTCCGGCTTCAAACCCGAGGAATGAGTTATACAATCCTCCATCAATTGATTTTCCGCTGCTATGTCCGATAAAATAATTATCCGGTGTAAGTGATGTAAAAGGAGTTATAGCTCCGGGCTCGGTACCGATCCCGCCAATTGCGAATCCTCCGGATATTGCTTAAGAACTTTCATTAACATAAACTCTTGTACTGTCGCGTGTTACACGAAGATACTCCTCATCAGGGGCTTTTATTGATCCGTATCCTCCGATTGCAAAACCTCCCTTTACTCCCTTATCCGAAGCCTCCCTTGACTCCCTTCTCCCCGTCATCCACATATATTCTTACTCCCTCATTATATACTGCAAATACAGTCTTCCCGTCCTTGTTCCTAACCTCAAACAATGATTCATCCATTACTTCTGTTGAACCTGCCACTTCCAGCTTGCTGAAAGGACCTTCAAGTTTTTCAGCAATCCTGGCTGTGTCAGCTACTATTGTATTCTCAGCCGTCAGAGCATGTTCTGTTACCATAGCATAAGGCACTGACCATTGACTTCCACGAGCCCTGGTAATTGATCTGTACTCTCAGGTAGAGCGGAGTTGCTGTCCAGTCGATATCTGAAAACTGATCTGCTGATCCAGATTGCCTTGATCCTTTTCCGACGACGAGTCCGAAAACACCGGATGAGTTGGTTTTAACAGAAGAATGAAGCTCTTCCCAAACAATTACCGGAGCAAGCGTATCGGAAAGGATGGCCAGATTAGCCTGCAGATCAGTATTTGCCAGAGCAACTCCGCTGCTGTTGCGGGCTACTGCCTGGTAGTTAAAGCCCTGCGGGATTTGGCAAAGGGCGGAGGGCGCAGGGCAGAGGGCAAGAAACAAGACACAATAAA
>CAYNGW010000247.1:0-2967 GCA_964396955.1 uncultured Rikenellaceae bacterium
TGATGAACGGAAGTATTGAAATCAGGGGGGCAAGGGTTCATAATCTGAAAAATATAAGTGTCAGTATCCCAAGAAACAAGCTGGTTGTTATAACGGGAGTATCCGGTTCCGGCAAATCGTCCCTCGCTTTTGATACGATCTATGCTGAAGGACAGAGACGGTATGTTGAAAGCCTTTCAGCATATGCCCGTCAGTTCCTTGGCAGGATGAACAAGCCTGAGGTCGACTTCATAAACGGCATCCCTCCTGCCATTGCAATTGAACAGAAGGTCAATTCCCGCAATCCGCGTTCCACGGTTGGCACATCCACGGAGATCTATGATTATATCCGGCTTCTTTATGCCAGGATCGGAAGGACCTATTCACCCGTTTCAGGAAAAGAGGTAAAGAAACACAGTGTTGACGATATTGTCAGCTTTCTGGCATCACTTCCTGAAGATACCCGGGTAATCATAACATCGTCGGGAGAGATCCCTGAAAATATAAAGATCTCCGAGTATTTCTCCTTCCTCAGCAAACAGGGATTTGACAGGATTGAATCGGACGGAGAGATGATCAGAACCGATGAATTAACTGACAAAGAAGACTTTAAGCCCGGTCAGCGCATTAATATAGTAATTGACAGGCTGGTGATAAGCCACTCTGCTGATAATTTCAGCCGGGCTGCTGACTCTGCCCAGACAGCTTTTCAGACCGGTCAGGGATATTGCCAGGTGGTCGTTCTTGGTGATAATGACATAAAAAGGGAGAGTTTTTCGAATAAATTCGAAGCTGACGGAATTATGTTTGAAGAGCCTTCGGAATATCTCTTCAGCTTTAATAACCCGATTGGTGCATGCCCTGTTTGCGAGGGATACAGCAAGATCATCGGCATAGATGAGAACCTGGTGATCCCCGATCAGAATCTTTCGGTGTATGAGGATGCAGTTGCCTGCTGGAAAGGCGAAACAATGAAAAAATGGAAAGAAAGGCTTGTTGCCAATGCCGAACTATTTGATTTCCCGATACATAAACCATATTACCAGCTAACCGCCCGACAAAAGGAGCTTCTGTGGAATGGAAACAGGTATTTTTACGGACTGAACCGTTTCTTTCAGCATCTTGAAGAAAAAAAATTCAAAATCCAGTACAGGGTATTGCTGAGCCGCTATCGTGGAAAGACAACATGTCCCGAATGCAAAGGTTCCAGGCTGAAAAAAGAGGCCGGATATGTTAAGGTCGCAGGCAAAGCTATCCAGGAGCTTGTTTCAATGCCTGTCGGCAGATTATATGAATTCTTCAGGGAGATAAGCCTGGCTTCATCTGATAAAGTAATTGCAGAGAGGCTGCTGAAGGAAATAACCATTCGTCTTCGTTTTCTGATTGATGTCGGACTGCCCTATCTTACTCTTGACCGGCTTTCATCAACGCTGTCGGGAGGAGAATCACAGAGGATCAATTTATCAACATCGCTCGGCAGCAATCTTGTCGGTTCAATGTATATTCTTGACGAGCCGAGCATTGGCCTCCACCCGAGGGATACCAATCTCCTCATCAAAGTGCTGAAGGAGCTCAGGGACTTCGGGAACTCGGTAATTGTTGTGGAACATGAAGAAGAGATCATCAGGGCGGCCGATGATATAGTCGATATGGGCCCTGAGGCTGGAAGGCTTGGTGGTGAGGTGGTATTCCATGGAGGACTTGACCTTACTGCCGCAAATCAATCGCTTACGGCAGGCTACCTGAGCGGCAGGCTTAAAGTGCCCGTTCCTCAGACCAGAAGAAAATGGAACAGTTATATTGAGGTCAGGGGTGCCAGGGAAAACAATCTGAAAGCAATAGATGTCAGGTTCCCTCTTCATACCATAACTGCTGTGACAGGCGTGAGCGGATCCGGTAAATCGAGTCTTGTATCCGATACCTTATATAAGTACCTGTCCAACAGGATAAACGGGAACAATCTGAAACCCGGGCAGTTCAGGGAGGTTACCGGTGACATTACCGGACTGACAGGCATTGAGATGGTGGATCAGAATCCCATCGGCAAATCGAGCAGATCAAATCCTGTCACCTATCTAAAGGCCTATGATGAGATCAGGAAGCTCTATGCAGAACTGCAGGCATCTGTTCAGAATAACTACAAGGCATCTCATTTTTCATTCAATATAGAGGGGGGACGATGTGAGGAGTGCCAGGGGGAAGGGATCATCCGCGTCGAAATGCAGTTTATGGCTGATGTAGAGCTTACTTGTGAAGTCTGCAAAGGGATGAGGTTCAGAAAAGACATTCTTGAGGTCAAGTATCACGGAAAAAATATTTATGACATGCTTGAAATGACAATTGACGATGCGATTGATTTTTTCAGCATTCATCCGGGCCGGAGCGAAAAAAGGATCATTGAGAAGCTAAAGCCTTTATCGGATGTCGGGCTCGGTTACATAAAGATGGGGCAATCCTCAAGTACGCTTTCAGGAGGTGAAAGCCAGAGGGTAAAGCTTGCATTTTTTCTGAGCCAGGAAAAAGGCAATGGACATATCCTGTTTATTTTTGATGAGCCTACCACCGGTCTGCATTTTCATGATATAAATAAACTGCTCAGGTCTTTAAATGCCCTTGTTGATCATGGTCATTCCGTCATTCTTATCGAACACAACCAGGAGGTTATCAAGAGTTGTGACTGGGTGATTGATCTTGGTCCTGAAGGAGGTGAAGAGGGTGGATATGTGGTCTCTGAGGGGAAGCCTGAGGATCTGGCGAAGTGCAAAGGATCGCATACCGGCAGGTATCTGGCGCCAAAACTGGATAAAAATATATAGGGACGTTGCATGCAATGTCCCTACAATATATGTTCTGTTTTACAGCGTTATTTCATTTTGAAACCGAACATAATAGCTACACAGCCGCTTGCCGGAGTATCTCCGGGCTGGTTAAATGAGGAGACTTTGATCACAAGTTTAAGCTGCTGGCTTGATTCAAGCTTAAAATCCC
>CAYNGW010000248.1:0-2960 GCA_964396955.1 uncultured Rikenellaceae bacterium
TTTCTGGTGCTGATTTGCCTGCGGCGAGCTCCCTTCGGTCGGTTGGTTTCGCCGAACCCGCAAATGTCAGCATCCTGTTCCGCTGGCGCGGATTTGCAATCCGTGCCTATGAAACCAGGCACGAGTTACAAACTCGCGCCAGCTAATGGGGGTATTTCAGAGAACTTAAATTTCTTCTTTGCCCGTATTCCTTTCGGCGTCATTTCAAGGGTGCAGCACTCCGTATGTTCATCATGCTGAAAGACAAGAATATAGTTATTCTCGAGCGCTTCGGTAAGAACCTGTTTTTTTTCATCAATTGTCTTTAAGGATTCGATATCGTAGCTCATATTCCATATCAGCGGAATATGTGCTGTCGTCGGAATAAGATCTCCCGTATATACCAGTGTCTTGCCGTTATAATTTATCACCGGGATCATGAGCCCGGGAGTATGTCCGTAACAGAATCTTAATGAGAATCCCTTGAACAGCTCACCTTCCTCATCCACCAGGTTAAGCCGGCCGCTTTCTGCAATTGGAAGAATGTTTTCCTCGAGGAAAGCATCCGCTTCCCTCAGGTTATTTTTCGAAGCCCACTCCCACTGTGTCCTGTTCACGTGGCATACTGCTTCCGGGAAAACAAGTTCAAATCCGGCTCCCCCGGTTTTATTTCCTACACAACCTCCGCAATGGTCGGCATGAAGATGTGTCAGCACCACATCCGTAATATCTTCAGGTTTATATCCCCGTTTTCCCAAACCTTCTGTCAGCCCTTCGCCATCATGAATATGAACATGTCTGAAAAACTTCTCATCCTGTTTGTCGCCCCAGCCCGTATCGACAAGAATGATGTGCCCGTCAGTCTCAACAATGAGTGACCGGAGTGTGAGAACAATAAGGTTATTCTCATCCGAAGAATATACCCGTGACCATAGTGCTTTGGGGATTACACCGAACATAGCGCCCCCGTCAACCCTGAAATTGGCAATATTGAATAGCTGAAGCTTCATCTCATCATTATTATAAATAACAATTAACCTGTCCTGTAAGTTTAATCGTCCTTCTATTTATGATTTGTTCAGACTGAAGGATGTTTCTTTTTCTTTGATATCAGCTGGTATGTAATTCTCATCAGCAGCCTTATCATCTGGTATGAGAACCATCCTCTCATTCTTGAGAACCAGGTTTGCCTGCGGTTATGTTCCTCAAAGGTGACCTGGCGGCAGTCCTTATTTATTATAGCACGCAGCAGCTCTTCAAAATGCTGTGCAAAACCTTCATCCAGGATGTCCACATTTATTTCAATACTTGCATAATCACTCAGGTGGTTCATGTTATAGCTTCCGATGGTGCTCCATTTCCCGTCCACAGTGGCCACTTTGGCATGAAGATTTGAAGGAAGGTATTCATAGATCCTTATTTTGTTCCTGAGTATGAAATCGTAAAGAAAATTTGTTGCCCTTGTGAACATCGGGGCATCCGACTCGGCAGAAAGCACAATTGTTATATCGACACCTCTCAGGCTTGCATTTCTCAAAAGCTTTCGCTCATTTCTGCCGGGCAGAAAATAGCTGGCAAAGATTATCATTCCTTTCTGCGCCGTTTTCAACGCATAGCGATAGCTTCTCAGTATTTCAATTTTCCTCCGGTACCAGTTATTCTGCTGGACTTTAAGCTTCACATTTTCCTTGTAAGATACCGGGTTATGCACTATCTCATGCGACCGTTCCTCCTTTGAGATAAATGTCTTGTTCCAGAGCTTTTTCAGGATTGAAAGAATATGAACGCATTCAGGCCCTTTTATCAATAATGCAAAATCGAGCCATTCCTTTTTATCAGGAGAGCCATGGTATCTGTTTGCAAAATTCATTCCTCCGATAATTGCGACTTCGCCGTCAGCCATGACCACCTTTGAGTGAAGTCTCAGGCTCAGCTGAAAACCCTTTGTGATAAGTGTAGGCGAAAAGAACCGGAAAATGATGCCTGAGTTTTCGATATTATCAATCAGCTCTTTTGAAAGATAACCTGTTCCGAAGGCATCCAGAAGCAGGTATGTCCGGACACCTCTCCTGGCGGCCCTTATCAGTGCATTGATGATCCTTGCTCCCGTTTCATCCTCATCAATGATATATGTCTGGAAGTGAATATAATGCTTTGCCTCATCAATGATCTTCTCAACAGCCGCAAAAAACGGTTCACCGCTCTGAAGGAGCTCAATATAATGCCCGCTTTTATAATCCAGTATATGAGACCGAGCCTTCATAAGAATCCAGGGAATTTTCTCTCATACAAATATAAGACTTTACGATCAGGTAGGTTAATCATGGTTTTTGCATTACTTTCGTACTGAGAATAATAATCTGTAAGTGACATGAAAAGAACAACGCTTATATTGCTATTGATTGCATTTCTTGGCTCTGTATCGCACGCACAGGATTACAGGACCAGCCTTGGGTTGAGACTTGGCTATCCTTATGGTCTGACAGTGAAGCATTTCCTCAGCAAGACAAATGCTCTTGAGGGGATCCTTGCCAGCAGCTGGGGAGGATTTGTTGTGACAGGTTTATATGAAAATGAACACTGGACAGGAAAATATCCGGGGCTGAACTGGTTCTGGGGAGCAGGAGCACATGCCGGTTTCTGGGATACAGGCAATAATCCGAATGTTGATGAGACATATACCGGATCAATCATCGGAGCCGATTTTATTATCGGACTTGAATATACATTTGATGAGGTTCCGGTTAATTTATCGATCGACCTTCTTCCTACTTTCAACCTTATCGGATATACAGGCTGGGGTGGTTTGAACGGGGCTATCTCAGCGAGATATGTGTTCTGATGCTTTAATCGTTTTTTCGGAAAATATTTTGCAATTCAAAAAAAACGTGCTTCCTTTGCATCCGCATTTTTAAGTTCATTGCAGGGTCCATTCGTCTAGTGGTTAGGACGTCAGGTTTTCATCCTGGTAACAGGGGTTC
>CAYNGW010000249.1:0-2869 GCA_964396955.1 uncultured Rikenellaceae bacterium
GCCCCTGTCAATGACAAGCCATTTCTTTATTATCTTTTTCAATGGATAAGTAAATATCCGGTTGACAAGGTCATTCTTTCAGTCGGCTATAAGCCTGAAAGCATTATAAAGTATTTCGGGCATTCATTTGGTAATATTCCGCTTGAATATATAACGGAAGAAAAACCATTAGGTACAGGAGGTGCAGTTATTAACGCTCTTAAAAGCGTGGGAGGAGGCAATATTCTGATACTGAACGGAGACACCTGGTTTCCGATAAACCTCAATGAATTCTACTTTTTCCATCTTAAGAACAATCAACTTTTTTCAGTTGCATTAAAACGAATGCAAAAATTCTCCAGGTATGGTTCAGTTGAATGTACAGGAAGTACGATAACACGGTTCAACGAAAAAAAGTATTGTGCAGATGGATTGATCAACGGTGGTATTTACCTGGTTAACAGGCGGTTTTTTGAATCAAAGCAATTTCCGGAAGCGTTCTCTCTGGAAAAGGAAATTCTGGTTAAAGAAGCCGGAACATCAATTTTGAAAGGACTGGTTTTTGAGGATCCTTTCATTGACATTGGAATGCCGGAGGACTATCGCAGGGCAGGATCTGTAATGGAACTCAAATAAGAACTTATTGCTGTAATGAATAAGGCACTGTTTTTGGATCGCGACGGGGTTATCAATATAGATAAAGGGTATGTATATCTCCGGGAACTGTTTGAGTTTTCAAAGGGTATTTTTGATCTCTGCAGAAAGTACTCTGATGATGGTTATCTGATCCTGATAATTACCAACCAGGCAGGAATTGCCAAAGGTCTCTATACTGAAGCTGATTTCAAAAACCTTACAAAATGGATGGTGAAGCAATTCCGTAAAAACGGGATCATCATTTCAAAAGTGTATCATTGTCCCCATCATCCGGATATCGACGGAAACTGCCAGTGCCGCAAACCCGCTCCGGGAATGATCCTGCAGGCTAAAAGGGAATTTGATCTCAATATTTCAGAATGTGTTCTTATCGGTGATAAAGAAACCGACCTTGAGGCAGGAAGAAGAGCTGGTATACCAGAATCAAACCTGCATTTGTCAATACCCCCCAACCCCCCTGAAGGGGGGCTATAAACCCAATTCAATACTTACATAGAATTTATTGTGGGTTTCAACCCCCCTTTAGGGGGGAAGCTGCGAAGCAGCAGGGGGGTATACTAAATATTCACCTTATCCTTAATAAGATACCTGTTTCTCTCTGCGGAATTCCTGTTGATCAGTTCTCCGAGGAATCCTGTAAGGAAAAGGAGAGTACCTATTACCATTACTGCCAGGGCTATGTAGAAATAAGGACTGTCGGTCACCAGCGGTGCCCTGAGGTTATTGTGCACGAACACCAGCTTACGAATGCCCAGGTATAACGCCATCACAAAACCTATAAGAAACATTAGTGTGCCAAGTGATCCGAAAAGGTGCATGGGGCTTTTGCCAAACCTGGTGATAAAACCAATGGTCAGCATATCAAGGTATCCCTTCATGAACCTGTCAAATCCATACTTGGTAACGCCATATTTTCTCGGCCGGTGTTCAACGATCTTCTCGCCGATCTTTTTGAATCCCGCTTCCCTGGCCAGCATTGGGATATACCGGTGCATCTCGCCGTAAACCTCAATGCTTTTCACGACCTCGCTTCTGTATGCTTTCAGTCCGCAGTTGAAATCGTGAAGCCTGATACCTGATGATAATCTGGCTGTGCCATTATAGATCCGGCTGGTGGAACGTTTTATAAACGGATCATACCGTTTCTTTTTCCATCCCGATACAAGGTCATAGCCATCCTCCCTTATCATTCTCACTAATTCCGGTATTTCATCGGGACTGTCCTGGAGGTCCGAATCCATAGTAATAACCACTTCTCCGGATGACTCAGTGAAACCTGTATGAAGTGCAGCAGCCTTTCCGTAATTTCTTCTGAATTTAAATCCTTTCACAAACTCTTTTATGCCGGCCAGTTCCGAGATAATATTCCACGATTTATCGGAACTCCCGTCATCAACGAATATGATCTCAAATGATAAGCCCCCATCGGTGCAGACTCTTTCAATCCAGTCTGACAGTTCCCTGATTGACTCTTCTTCGTTATAAACAGGAATGATGACCGACAGATCCATCTTATTTATTTTCAGGTTCTGTAACAGGTGAGTCAATGAGCGGATTTCCTTCCTTGCGGACAAATGCTGCCACGATAAGCGACATGATCAATCCGTAGAACATAGAGCCTAAAATGCTTACCGGAGCCATTACTTCAGGTATCATGATCTTTTTCTGTATATTCATACTCATATCGATAGCTTCCTGGGGTAATCCCCTTTTCAGCAATAGTTCTTCAGTATAGGCCAGCTGTTTATCCATTAGATTGGGATCGATAAGAGTATAAAGAATATAAACGAATATCGCTGAGATGATTGCATAATAAAGACAAATGATCATTCCGGCACCAAAAGCCTGCCCGAAAGTAATTAATCCATGCCTGTAGTTATCACGGTATGATTTGACCAGAAGGAACAGGATTACTATCTGAACAAGAAGAAAAATCCAGCCCTGGACTTTGTTAAAAGAAAGATCAAGAAAATAAATTACAAGGGAATAAACTATTCCTATAAGCCCCAGTATCAATCCATTAATGAGGTTTGCTTTCCAGACATTGACGTTTTTTTCCATTGATTTAGTCGTTAGGTTTTTTACAAGTTGATGAATTACAACAAATATAGTGTAAAAATAAGGAAAGAGCATTCTTCCGGATATGGAAAAATAGTTTTGCCGTCATCATGAAAAATTGTATTTTTGCACAGGGTAAGTCTTATACGACCAGCTCCTGCTGAACTCCCCCAGG
>CAYNGW010000250.1:0-2842 GCA_964396955.1 uncultured Rikenellaceae bacterium
TGTTTTTGGAACGACTGTAAAAGAAAACTACGATCTTGTTTCCGATATCTATTCACATATAGAACCATTTAAGAAGAGACTTGCAGGCAATCTTTCGGGAGGGATGAAACAGAAACTGGCGTTATCATGTGCACTTATCCATAAGCCAAAGCTGATCGTACTTGACGAGCCGACAACCGGTGTCGACGCCGTGTCACGGTCGGAGTTCTGGGAAATGCTTAGGAAACTAAGACCGTATAATATAACCATCATTGTATCAACCCCTTATATGGATGAGGCTATGAAATGCGACAGGGTGGCACTGATACAGGAAGGACGCATACTTTCTATCAATCAGCCGGAAAAGATAAGGGAAGAATTCAGCAGGAAACTGTTCAGCGTAAAAGCTCCCGAAAAATACAAGCTGATAAATGCGTTGAGAAGTTATCCGGGGACTATTACTGCCTATCCATTCGGAGATTCGGTTCATGTTACTTTCAGGAGCGATGAATTCAGCAATTCCTTATATGAGTATCTCAACAGGATGGGCATCAGCAATGTTGTGATAAATGAAACGAGGGCAGGAATTGAGGACAGATTTCTGGAGTTAATGGAGAAAGGCATAAAGGTATAAAGGTGCAAAGGTATAAAGGTGCAAAGGCAAAAATTAAAAGATGACAGTCAACACAGTAATATCGGTTCGTAATCTGGTGAAGAAGTTCGGAAACTTCACAGCAAATGATGACCTGAGCTTTGAGGTTTATGAAGGTGAGATCTTTGGCTTTCTGGGCGCAAACGGAGCTGGAAAGACAACAGCAGTCAGGATACTTTCAGGTTTGTCGGAACCTACTTCAGGTGAAGTTATTGTTGCCGGATACAATGCGAAAAAGCAACCGGAACAGATAAAGAAAAATATCGGTTATATGTGCCAGAAATTTTCACTCTATGAGGATCTGACTGTGAAGGAGAACATCATGCTTTACGGCGGAATATACGGGATGAGAAAGGCATTGATCAGGGAAAGGACCGATCTCCTTCTTGATAAGCTGAATTTCAGGGAATACGGCGACAGGTTAATCTCAGCACTCCCCCTGGGATTAAAGCAGAAGCTTGCATTTTCGGTGGCTGTCCTGCATGAACCCAAAATTGTTTTTCTCGATGAACCCACCGGTGGAGTGGATCCTATAACACGCCGGCAGTTCTGGGAAATGATCTATGAAGCAGCCGGAAGGGGTATTACGGTTTTTGTAACAACCCATTATATGGATGAAGCAGAATATTGTGACAGGATATCCATAATGAGCGAAGGGAAAATTGTTGCGCTTGATACACCGGCTGATCTTAAAAGACAATATAATGCAGGATCAGTTGAGGAGGTATTTGTGAAAATTGCCAGACCGAAGGATCTCATCCCCCCGGCCCCCTTCTCCCGGAGAGAGAAGGGGGAGTGACTCTGTGAGGCATGTTGGGGTGAGGTTGATGATGAAAGGAACGATTATAATGAATATGAAATGAAAAGGTTTCTTGGATTTGTTAAAAAAGAGTTCCTGCATATATTCAGGGATGTCAGGACACTGATTATACTGTTCGGGATACCTGTCATACAGATACTTCTATTCGGGTTTGTAGTAAGCACTGACCTGAAAAATGCCCAGGTAGCGTTTCTTGATCTTTCCAAAGATGAAATGACACAAAAAATATCAGATAAAATATGTTCGTCCGGTTTTTTCATGAGGAGTGAAACGCTCCTGAGCTACACTGATATTGATAAAGTGCTCCGGAAAAACAAAATCAAAGCAGTAATAATTTTTGAAAAGGACTTTGGCCGGAAGCTTATCAGCGAAGGCAAAGCAGCTATAAGCATAATCACAGACGGTTCAGAACCCAATATGGCAACTCTTATTACAAATTATATTACCGCGATCGTAACAGATTTCAACATGGAACTGGCCGGAACAGCAGTTGCCGGGACCCTTCTTGTTCAGCCTGAAGTAAGGATGTTCTATAATCCTTCTCTGAAAAGTCATTTTATGTTTGTGCCGGGAGTTATTACCCTGATAATGATACTTATCTGTGCTCTCATGACCTCTGTTACCATCACGCGTGAAAAGGAATTCGGAACAATGGAAGTATTGCTTGTGTCACCTCTTAAACCAGTTCAGATCATCCTTGGCAAAGTGATGCCTTATTTCCTGCTTTCTTTCATTAATGTAATAATGATCCTGCTGCTCTCATGGCTTGTGTTTGGCCTCCCTGTGAAAGGCAGCCTTGTCCTGCTTCTGGCTGAAAGCATGCTCTATATTCTAATGAGTCTTTCACTTGGAATACTTATATCTACCAAATCAAAGACCATGCAGCAGGCTATATTTATCTCGTTTGTAGGCATGATGCTGCCGACTATTTTACTTTCAGGATTTATTTTCCCGATAGAGAATATGCCGTCAGGATATGGAGAGGTAGCTGCTTTGATGCCTCCCCAATATTTCATAACAATCATTAAAAATATAATGATCAAAGGAACCGGATTCATGTATGTCTGGAAGGAAACGCTGATACTGATAGCCTTCACAGTGGCATTTATAGGACTGAGTATAAGGAATTTCAAAATAAGACTTGGATGAACGGCACAAAGGTACAACGGCGCAAAGGTACAATGGCTCAAAAGTATTGAATATGAGGACTATATTATATCTTATAAGAAAAGAGTTTATCCAGATCTTCAGGGATAAATTTATGGGAAAGGCAATTTTTGGCGTTCCTATTGTTCAGATGTTGTTACTCGTACCTGCAGTAACATTTGAGATCAATAATGTAAAGCTATGCATAATTGACAGAGACATGACAACCGAATCGAGAGAACTGG
>CAYNGW010000251.1:0-2833 GCA_964396955.1 uncultured Rikenellaceae bacterium
TTAAAAGCACGTGGCTTGGAAATAAAAGCATATACAGGACCAGGATGGCAATGGCAGATAATGGTGAACTGATTGTACTCGCTCCAGGTCTGAGGGAATTTGGCGAGGATGAGGAGATTGACAGACTGATAAGGAAATACGGTTACAGGGGTACTCCGGCAACTCTTGCAGCTGTCAGGGAAAATGAGGACCTGCGCAATAACCTGAGCGCTGCTGCCCACTTTTTGCACGGCAGCACTGAAGGCAGGTTCTCTGTCACATATTGCCCGGGATTCCTTACCAAAAAAGAGATTGAATCGGTGTGCCTTAAATATACCAGCCTCAAAAAAATGATGAAGAAATATGATCCTGCAAAGCTGAAAGATGGATTTAATACGATGAGCGACGGAGAGGAGATTTTCTATATCTCGAATCCGGCAACTGGATTATGGAGTACTAAGGAGAAGATTAAATAATTAAAAAACGGGATAAAAGAAATGTTGCTGGTTAGCAATAAGCAGCAGGGAACCAGCAACAAACAACTACAAACAATAACACAATATTTTCTATGAATAAACTATCTGACATCGGATTAATCGGCCTTGCGGTAATGGGAGAGAATCTTGTTCTCAACATGGAAAGCAAGGGATTCCGTGTAACCGTGTTTAACCGAACATTACAGAAGGTTGATGATTTTCTTGCAGGCAGGGCAAAAGGAAAAAAGATAACAGGAGCTTATTCACTTGAGGAGCTTGTCAGTTCCCTGAGCCGACCCAGGAAAGTTATGATCATGGTCAAGGCAGGAAGCGCTGTGGATGATATGATCAATACTCTCATTCCACATCTGGAAAAAGGTGACATTATCATTGACGGTGGCAATACTCATTTTCCTGATACCAACAGACGGACTGCTCTTGTTGAGAGCAAGGGTCTCCTGTACATTGGAACAGGAGTTTCAGGGGGTGAAGAAGGAGCATTGTTCGGTCCTTCCATAATGCCCGGAGGATCGAAGGAAGCATGGCCTTATTTAAAGCCAATATTCCAGGCAATTGCAGCGAAGGTTGAGGATGGCTCTCCATGCTGCGAATGGGTGGGAGAAAACGGGGCAGGACATTTTGTTAAAATGGTGCATAATGGTATTGAATACGGCGACATGCAGCTGATCTGCGAAGCGTACCAGATAATGAGGGACCTTCTTCATATGACTGCCGGAGAAATGCATTCTGTATTCAAAGAGTGGAATGAGGGTGAGCTCAACAGCTACCTGGTTGAAATAACCAGGGATATCCTTTCTTTTAAAGATACGGATGGTAAACCGCTTGTAGATAAGATACTTGATACTGCAGGTCAAAAAGGAACAGGCAAGTGGACAGCTGTTACAGCGCTTGATCATGGGATCCCGCTGACGCTTATCGGAGAAGCAGTATTTGCAAGATGTCTATCTGCAGTCAAGGAAGAAAGGGTTAAAGCATCAAAGGTACTTCACGGACCAAAACCTGCTTTTTCAGCAGATAAGAAGGAATTCATTGACGATCTCAAGGATGCACTCTATGCATCAAAGATAGTTTCCTATGCACAGGGCTATTCACTGATGAGAGCTGCAGCTGCAGAATATAAGTGGGAGCTTAACTACGGAGGCATTGCGCTCATGTGGCGCGGAGGATGCATAATAAGATCGGCATTTCTCGGGAAGATCAAGGAAGCATTTGACAATAATCCATCGATAACAAATCTTCTGCCGGATCCTTTCTTTAAGGAAAAGGTTGAGAAAGCTCAGCAAGGCTGGAGAAATGTTGTTTCCGCAGCGGTTACAAATGGCATTCCGGTACCGGCAATATCGGCTGCCCTTGGATATTTTGACGGATACAGGTGTGAAAAGCTGCCTGCCAACCTGTTGCAGGCACAGAGGGATTATTTTGGAGCCCACACCTATGAACGAACCGACAAGCCAAGAGGTGAATTCTTCCATACAAATTGGACAGGCAGAGGCGGATCAACCTCTTCTTCAACATATAATGCCTAATAAATTAACCAAATAAGATATTATGTCAGAAGTTAAAAAATTCAGCAACTACAGATGGACTGTCTGCGCAATGATCTTCTTTGCAACGACAGTTAACTACCTCGACAGGCAGGTAATAGGGATTCTCAAACCTCTTCTGGAAACTGATCTGGGAATTGGTGAGGAAGCTTATGCGAGTATCATCAAGGCCTTCATGCTCTTATATGCTGTCGGTATGTTCATAGCCGGCAGGCTTATCGATAAATTCGGGACTAAAATAGGATACGGGGTCTCCGTCATTTTATGGAGCATCGCAGCAATGGGGCATGCTCTTGCAAAAGGAGTATGGGGCTTCGGATTCTGGAGAGGTTTCCTTGGAATAAGTGAAGCCGGCAACTTCCCTGCTGCCAATAAATCGATAGCTGAATGGTTCCCTAAGAAAGAAAGGGCTTTTGCTTTTGGGATATTAAACTCTGGGACAAATGTCGGGGCAATAGTAGCTCCCCTGGCCATACCCGCCATACTGATTGCCTGGGGCTGGCAGGCAGCATTTATCATAACAGGAGCAATAGGCTTTATCTGGGTAATTCTCTGGTTTATCTTCTATGAAATACCGGAAAAACATAAGAAGGTCTCGGCAGGCGAACTTGCCTATATAAACAGCGATGCTGATGAACAGGCAGAAACCAAAGAAAAGGTTTCCTATATGAAGCTTTTCAAGTGCAGGCAGACATGGCTCTTCTTTATTGGAAAAGGTCTTACTGATCCCATATGGTGGTTTTATCTTTTCTGGATTCCCGGCTGGCTCTCAACAGTCAGAGGTGCAGGGCTTAGCGTATCATCATTCGGATT
>CAYNGW010000252.1:0-2801 GCA_964396955.1 uncultured Rikenellaceae bacterium
ACCGTTTCATTTAACAGAGTGACTCCCAGAATACTCATGAATGCACCGGGAATCCCATGACCGGTGCAATCAAAAACACCAACAAGCAATTTATTATCAATTCTGTGAAACCAGTAGAAGTCACCACTGACAATATCTTTTGGCAAAATAAGACAAAACTGCTCAGGGAAAAAGTCTGATCCATTTTGTGATGCTTTTAAAACTGCGGCTTGAATTGTATGAGCATAATTTATGCTGTAGGTTATAAGTTTATTTTTGTATTCAATCTCTTTCAGGTTCTTAGCTATTTCGTCTCTGCTCCTTTTAATTTCAATTTGTGTTTTAACCCTTGCAATCAGCTCCTTCTGGTTAAAGGGTTTTATCACATAGTCAACAGCACCGAGATCAAATCCATTCACAATGCTTTCCGTATCGACTTTGGCAGTGAGGAATATTACCGGAATTTTTTGTTTAACCGGGTCGCTTTTGATGATCCTGCATACTTCGAAACCGTCCATTCCCGGCATCATTATATCAAGAAGAATAAGATCAAAATCAGTCCTTTTAATCCAATCAAGAGCTGCATTCCCGTCTAAAGCAAATTCAACTCTAAAGCCTTCCTTTTGTAAATAATTTCCAATGATCTGAAGATTTTTCGGGTTATCATCGACGATCAATATCAATGGTGTCTCTATCATGTTATTTTCAATCTGATATCTTTATTTGTAACTAGTAAGTCGGATTTCGGATTTCGGATTTAGGATTTCGGATTTAGGATTTCGGATTTATTATTCCGCAATCCACATTCCGCAATCCGCAATCACATTGACTTCTGACTTCCGACTTTTATACATTTTCCCATCTACATTTTTTCGAGTTTTACCACTGAGTCTGCCAGCTGTTTAACGATCACTTTAATATGGCTTTTAGCATTTGAATCGAAATTCTTCCCGATTAATTTTTCAATCTCCTTTATCGATGTACTAAGCTCGAGGCAAATATCTTTCAGGATAAAACTTTGATTTTGATCGAACTCTATCATTTTAGCACTCAGATCGCTTGTTTCAATGCCCCTTGGCCTTGCAACACTCACCTTCAGCCAGTTATCAATCTTTTTACCCAGCCATTCATTAACTTTTTCGAGCTTTTCAGTTTTCGATTTAAGATCCAGCTGAGTCTTAACTCTTGCAAGCAGCTCCCTGCTGTCAAATGGTTTGGTTACATAATCCTGTGCCCCGACCTCAAACCCTTTCAGAATACTTTCCCTTTCAGATTCAGCTGAAAGGAATATTATAGGTACTTCATACATTTCATTATCTGTTCGAATTCTTTTGCATACCTCAAATCCATTCATTCCGGGCATGTTTAAATCCAGTAAAATCAGGTCGAATTTCTTGTTTTTTAACCACTCTAAAGTTGCTTCTCCATTCACGGCAAATTCGATTTCATATTTTTCTTCCTGCAATAGTTTCCCCAAAACCTGCAGGTTCTGGGGATTGTCATCAACCAACAGGATGACGGGACCGGGTGGATGTACTGTATCCATATTTTTAAGCCTTATTGTTTTTTGTACCTTTTAATGATTCAACAATTCCAGGGTATTTCCTTATCAGATTTAATATAGCCTCAATATTGAAACTATCTGTAGCGCTTACCAGTTCTTCCCCATACCCGGTAATAATTGCCGTATTGTGGTTTTTGCCTAACTTTACTAATTGATTTCCGAAATCCCTGACCTCACCGATTGGTTGCCTGATCCCAAATGTCATCCAGACATTTTTAAATTGGGTATCAAGGGAATGTATTAACCCCGGGAGATCAGATATTTCTTTAGTTAAGTTTATTTCCCCTGCTGATTGTTCCGGTCCGGGAGCTTTGATTGACTTATATGGCAGATTATTCATAAGCTCAATGTATAATTCCGTGACCTGAACTGGTTTTATCAGTAAACCGGTAAATTCGCTCTTACGGATACGATCTCTCTGAGCTTTCATGACTGAGGCAGAATAGGCGATCACAGGAATATGTTTCAGCAAATCATCACTTTTTAACTTGTTCAATAAACCAAAACCGTCAAGAATTGGCATCCTTATATCGGTAATGATAAGATCCGGAACTATTCTTTTAGCCAGTGATAATGCCTGCTGTCCGTCTTCAGCTTCAACTATCTTTATATTTGCATTTCTCAAAGCATCTATCAGGTATTTCCGGTTATGTTCAACATCGTCGGCAATAAGAATTACCGCTTCCTCAAATACAATTTCTGCTGGATCAAGGTGAATTTCCTCTGTCCTTTTTTCAAAGTCCCTCAAATAAGTAACTCCCGGGATTTTTATTTTAAAAGAGCTACCCTTGTTCAAATGAGAATCAAGTTCAATAGTTCCATTCATAAGCTGCACGAGTCGTTGAGAAATTGTCAGGCCGAGACCTGTTCCACCGTATTTTTTTACATTTTGTCCCTGCCCTTGTATAAATGGATTAAATATCTCTTCCTGCATCTCTTTTGAAATACCGATACCGGTATCCGTCACCTCAATTATCAGATCTATATATTCCTCGGCTTCACCTTTGGAATACTTGATTATTTGCGGATTTTCAGTATATACTTTTAATCTGATGCTTCCCTTTTCGGTGAATTTTGCTGCGTTCCCGATAAGATTAAGAATGATCTGACGTATCCGGGCATCATCGATATAGATACCTGCCGGTGTACCTGACGAAATATCCAGAATGAATTTCAGCCCCTTTTCAGATAATCTTAATGAAAAGATCCGTTCGAACTCTGAAAAGAAAGACTGTGAATTCACAAACTCAAACTGCAG
>CAYNGW010000253.1:0-2772 GCA_964396955.1 uncultured Rikenellaceae bacterium
AAGTCACCATGCCGCTTGAGAAGGCCATGTTTTTGCGGTCACCAAGTGCAATATCCTCATCCGGTAAAGAATCAGTCTGCTTATCCACAGGAACAGATTCTCCTGTCAGGGATGATTCCTGAACCTTCAGATTTACCGCTTCAATAAGCCTCAGATCTGCAGGAATGACTGCACCTGTTTCAAGGATCACTATATCACCAGGTACCAGTTCTCTTGTAGGGGTCTCCGTTATTACTCCATCGCGCAGGACCTTTGTTTCAGGGGCAGCCAGATTTTTAAGCGCCTCAAGCGAAGATTCGGCTTTCCTCTCCTGGAAGGCTCCCACAAATGCGTTCAGTATCAGGATGCCCAGAATAACAAATGTGTCGAGCACTCCTTCACCTTCCATAACACCCACAACTCCCGATATCACTGCGGCTATAAGCAGAATGATGATCATGAAGCTTTTAAACTGCACGAAGAACATCTGGAAAAAGGTTCTTTTATGTTTTGATTCAAGCTGGTTATAGCCATATTTTTCCAGTCTTAGCTTTACCTCCTCATTTGGCAGACCTGATGTTTCAGAGGTTTTGAAGTGAGTGAGTATATCGTTGATACTCTGGTTATAAAACTGTGTCATTAATAACAACCTGTTATTGAAAAATCTGTCCGGAATTAATAATACAGCATGTTGGGCAAATATAGTTAGATTAATCTAATTAAAGAAGCATTAATCTGAAATATGTAAATTACAGCTAATCGTCCATTGTCTCGGTAAGTTTCTTGACCACCCTGAACTGTTGAAAAAATTCCTTTGCAATAACCCTCAGCAATGTATATACCGGAACAGCGAGAAGCATTCCCGGCAATCCTGCAAGGCCGCCTCCCATGATTATCACGATAAAGATCTCCAGGGGATGTGATTTTACGCTCCTGGAATATATCATCGGAACCAGAATGTTATTATCAATGAAATTGACTACAATAAATACACCGGCAAGTTTAAATAACACAGGCAGCAGTTCACTATAAGAACCGAATGCAAGGGTGCCTGTAATGCCAAGCGTTATTCCTATCACCGAACCTATGACCGGACCGAGATAAGGTATGATATTCATTATCCCGCCGAAGAATCCGATCAACAATGCATTTTTTACTCCGAGAATCCATAATCCGATGGTAATAAGCGACATAACGCCAATCACTTCAAGGAATACCCCGACGAAATACCGTACAAGAAGATTTTTGGAATCAGCAATTACATTGCGGGTTGCCTTATGATGTTTTTCGGGAATGACAAGCAAAAGGCTTTTTTCAAACATATTTTCATCTTTCAGAAAGAAGAATGCAATGAAGAGTATTGAAAACAATCCGATAAATATATTTCCTGCAGCATTTATGAAACCGCTTAAAAAGCTTCCGACACTTTTAATATTCACTACGGATTTCATCTTATCCAGAACAAAATCCTGGATGGTTTGCCCGTCAGGTATTGCCCCGAATTCGTGAAATTTTTCATCAATCCATTGCAGGGGTCCGTGCAGATTCTGAGCCAGTCTGTTGACATCAATTTTCGAAATAGTCTCAGCCTGATTGATAATGAGAGGAACAAAAACAGACAGCAATCCCAGAAAAAGAAGGACAATGGCAAGCAGTGAAAGAATAACACTCAATGAATGCGGGATCCTCAGTTTTTTAATGTGGATCCTGTCAAATAACCTCACAAGAGGCTGTCCGACAAATGAAAGGACTGCCGCAATAAGGATCCATCCCATAATATAATAGAACCTCCAGATCAGGAATCCGATCAATAAAAGAAACAGAACATAACCTGTATATTTCAAAACCTGTTTCATATGAAAGTGGTTTTATGTTTATGCGGTCTAATCCGCAATTCTGATGTCAAGGTAATTCGTATTTCTGAACGGATTATTCCCGTTGAATAAAATCTTATCAACAAAATTCAGATCAACTGCAACACTTATTTAAGTTTTAGCAGCAGAATCTCCTGTTTTATTACAGGATAATTTATAGAATAAAATTTCAGGACTGTCAGACTAATTTCCTGAGCAGCTCTGTAAAAATTGCAGTTTCTTTTTCACTAAGGCTGGACTGAATTTTTTCTGCCATGCGCTGATATGCAATTTCACGCAAGGCATTTATTTTATCGCCCTTTTTATTTATCTGAAGATGTATGGACCTCCTGTCATCATCTGATTTAATCCTGCTGACATAACCTTTCTCTGCCAGTCTATCAACAAGAACTGTTACAGTGGGTTTGGTAAGGACGAGCTCCCTTGCCAATTCAGTTAAAGCAGGATTCTTCATCCTGACGATGACCTGGAGATAATGAAATTGCTGTTGAGTCAGGTCGCTGAAATCGGACTGGCTGATGCTTTCATCAAGTACTTTTTCAATCAGATCAAAAAAACAGGAGATAGCTTCCAGAAGATTTGACATATATTTTTTATGCAAATCTAGTTAGATATCTCTAATTAAAAATATTTTTCAGAATTCTTTGACCGGTTAAAGGATGAAAATATCCTCAATTTTGGATTCAAATGCCTTTGCTATATCATAAGCTAGCCTCAGCGAAGGATTGTATTTGTTCTTCTCAAGGAAAACAATTGTCTCCCGCCTGACATTGACTTTTTTTGCCAGCTCCTCCTGGGTAAGATTATATCTTGCCCGGTATTCTTTTATCCTGTTAATCATTTTTGATTCCCGTGAAGTTAAATACCAGCCAGCACACCGTAAAAACTATTGCCATTCCCAGAATGCCACCTCCGATAA
>CAYNGW010000254.1:0-2714 GCA_964396955.1 uncultured Rikenellaceae bacterium
TTCCCGTGATTTTGTTAACATCACTTTCTGATTCCGACGAAGTTATTGAGGGACTTTCCTGCGGGGCAGATAGTTTCATAACCAAACCTTACAATAAAGAATATCTGATTTCCAGCATAAATAAAATGCTTTCAGAAAAAGCAATTCCAAAATCAAAAAGTGATACTGAGGGTATAGAAATTAATTATGGCGGGAAAAAAAGGTTAATCCGTACCGGGACACAAGAAGTTATTAAACTGCTGCTCAATATTTACCAGGGAGCTATTCATCAGAATAATGAACTGATTCAGACCCGGGATGAGCTGAGACTATTGAATGAAAGGCTTGAGTATCTGGTTGAGAAGAGAACAATGGAACTTAAGAAAAATGAAAAGAAAATTCTTGCCCTCAATGCCGAGCTGGAACAGCGTGTGGCAGAACGTACTGCCCAATTGCAGGCTGTAAATAAAGAACTGGAAACATTCAGCTATTCAGTATCACACGATCTGAAAGCTCCCCTGAGGGCTATCGGCGGTTTTACCGGTATCCTGATTGAGGAATATAAAAACAAACTTGACGCTGAAGGACAACGCATATGTGATGTCATTAAAAGCAGTGCAGTCCAGATGAGCCGGCTTATTGAAGACCTGCTGGCATTCTCACACCTGAACAGGACCGAATTGCACATGTCGGTCATTGACATGAAAGCCATGGCCAATTCTATTTATTATGAATATTCCCTGCCTGAACAAAGAGAAAATATTTTGTTCACTGTCCGGGATATTCCCCGGGCCTTTGGCGATCCTTCCCTGATAAGGCAGGTATGGGCCAACCTGATATCGAATGCGGTAAAGTTCTCTTCTAAAAAAGATCATCCTGAAATCAATATAGGCTGCGAGGCAGACAAAAACGAAATCATATATTCTATCTCCGACAACGGGGCAGGATTTGACATGCAATATGCAGACAAGCTTTTCTCTGTATTTCAAAGGTTACACGACAGCGCTGAGTTTGAAGGTACAGGTATTGGCCTTGCCATTGTAAAGCGAATCGTCAACCGGCATGAAGGCCGCGTCTGGGCTGCCGGTGAACCCGATAAAGGGGCAATCTTTTATTTTTCATTGCCACAACGGAAGAAACGAAAAACCAAATAGTATGAACGGAATAGAAATATTACTTGTTGAAGACAATGCCCGCGATGCGGAACTGACTGTACGTGCACTGAAGAAGCACAACCTGGCGAACAACCTTTATATTGCAAAAGACGGAGCCGAAGCTCTTGATTTTCTTTTATGTAAAGGGAAATATGCAAAACGCGATTTGACTAATCTTCCCAAAGTTGTTTTCCTTGACCTGAAGCTTCCGAAAGTCAGTGGTCTGGAAGTATTAAAAACCATAAAGGAAGACAAACGCATCTCCAAAATTCCTGTGGTTGTCGTAACGTCCTCGAGCGAAGAGCCGGATGTGAAGGAAGCTTACCGGCTGGGGGCAAACAGCTACGTGTTGAAACCTCTGGATTTCGAAAAGTTTATGACAGCATTAAGCAAACTCGGCTACTATTGGCTTGTTGTCAATTATCCATTTCAATAAGGAAATGAAAAGGGATATAATGCGTATATTATTTGTGGAAGATATGCCAACGGATGTCGACCTGGCAGTGCTGGAACTGCGGAAGGAGAAATTAAAGTTTGAACACACCACGGTTTGTACCCGGGTGGATCTTATCAAAGCGCTTAAGAAGTTCAAACCCGACCTGGTCATTTCGGATTATATGATGCCCTCATTTAATGGTTTGCAGGCTCTTAAGGAGGTAAAAGAGTTCAATCCTGAAATCCCGTTCATTCTTTGTACAGGGTCAATTAATGAGGAGACCGCTGTTGATTGTATAAAAGCCGGAGCAGAAGATTATGTTATCAAGGAGCACATGACCAGACTGCCATTTGCAGTAAAAGAAGCTATGGAGCAACACCGGATACTGACCGAAAAAAGAACTGCCGAACTATTACTGAAGGAAAACGAGGAGAAACTTCAAAGTATTTTCAGCACTGCTCCTGTTGGTATAGGACTGGTTGTTAACCGGGTCTTTATTGAAGTAAATGACACTTTCTGTAAAATGACGGGATATAGCCGGAAGGAACTGATTGGAAAAAGTTCTGCAATGGTCTTTCCAACACAGGAAGAATTTGAATTTACCGGTCTTGAAAAAAACAGGCAGATTGCCGAAAAAGGTATAGGGTCTGTTGAAACAAGGTTAAAATGCAAGGATGGCAGAATATTGAACATTATTTCAGGTTCAATCCCTCTGGATGAGCGTGATCTTTCAAAAGGATTAACATTTACGGTTCTGGACATCACCGAAAGAAAGCTGGCAGAAGAGGCATTGCTAAAACATCGTGATCATCTTGAGGAATTGGTAAATGAACGGACGGCAGAACTTAGTAAGGCAAAAAAAGAAGCAGAGGAGGCGAATAAAGCGAAAAGTGAATTTCTTGCCAATATGAGCCACGAGATCCGGACCCCTATGAATGCGGTATTAGGATATGCCGAGCTGTTAGGTTTCATGCTTGAGGATAAAACCCAGAGAGACTATATTGAATCAATCAAATCAAGCGGAAGAAGCCTCCTTACCCTGATTAACGACATTCTCGATCTGTCCAAAATTGAAGCAGGGAAGCTGGAGCTGCAGTTTGAGTTTGTGAATTCACAGTCTTTCTTTTCAGAGTTCGAACGGATCT
>CAYNGW010000255.1:0-2692 GCA_964396955.1 uncultured Rikenellaceae bacterium
CCGACCGCGTGGATAAGCAGCTCCACGAATACATGCAGCTTAAGCATATTAAAGGTCCATGGAAATCAGGATTACACCTTCTGGTTGCAGTCAGTCATACCCAGCAATCTGCCAGGTTGCTTCGTTGGGCTAAAAACCTTTCTTATACAATGGGTGCAGATCTCCAGGCTATCTATGTAGAAACCTCGTATAAAGTCACCCCAAAGGAAAATGAACAGCTAAATAAAAATATAAACCTTGCCAGGCAATTAGGCGTTAAGTTTCGGTTCATTACCCATAACGATATGGTTAAAGCCATTGTAGATTTTGCCCAGAAAGAAAACATTACCCATATCATTATTGGTAAACCCCGGGTACGTAATCTATTAACCCTGTTGCGACTTGGCAACTTTGTGAACCGCCTTATTCGTTATAGCGGTAATATTGATGTTTATATTCTCGGTTCAGATATAAAATCAGATGATAAATTCAAGGAAAAAGTCTCCCTTCCATCCTTTACTTCAAACCTCAGCCAATACTTTATAGCTTCGTTAATAGTTATACTTTCGGCTTGTGTCTGTTTTTCTATTAAAGATTTTATCGGTTACCAGGTTGTATCATTTGCTTTATTGTTTGTTGTTTCCACACTTGCATTTTTCTTTGGTACAGGTCCTATTTTGCTCTCTGCAACCTTAAGTGCCCTTATCTGGGATTTCTTTTTTATACCACCGCCCTATACCCTGCATGTCGATAAGCCTGAAGATATGCTCATGCTGATAATGTTCTTCATCATTGCATTGTTAAGCGGAGTTCTGACATCAAGGATTAAGCGACAGGAAATGAAGATCAGGATACGTGAGGAACGTACAAATGCCTTGTACCAGCTTACCAGAGAACTATCCACTGCTGCAGGTATCGAAGAGGTCATTAATATTGCAAAAAGCGATATTAAAAAATATTTCAACCTTAAGAGCCGGATCTTACTTAAAAATAACGCAAACCAGCTTGATTACAATAGTCAGAATGATTCGGACATCATCCTTTCAAGAAACGATATGAGTGTAGCAGCATGGACGTTTCAACATTCTACTAAGGCGGGAAGGCACACCGATACTCTGCCATCCGGTGATCATACATTTTACCCTTTAAAAGGAAATCAGATGAACTTAGGGATTATTGCCATACAACAGGAAAAAGTATTCACAGAGGGCGAGGAGCAGTTCTGGGAGGCATTTATATCCCAAATTTCCGGAAAGTTCGAACGGGAATATCTGCGCAATATGGCTAAGCAAGCCTATCTGTTGAACGAATCCGACAAACTGTACAAAACACTTTTTAACTCCATTTCGCACGAGCTGCGGATTCCTGTGGCAACAATTATGGGCGCTTCCGACTCTCTTCTTACTTCGCAACATCCGGAGGAAATACGTAAAGAACTATCACATGAAATATTCAAGGCATCTAAAAGATTGAACCGGCTTATTGATAATCTCCTGAATATGTCCAGGCTGGAAAGCGGCCGGATTACACCACGGCCTGACTGGTGCGATATTCACGATCTGATAAACAAGGTCTCTAAAAGTCTTCAGGATGAACTCAAACCATTTCATCTTCATGTTGTCATTCCTGATGACATGCCTTTCATAAAGATCGACTTCGGTTTAATGGAACAGGTACTATACAACATGATTTACAATGCCACTCAGTATGCATCCAAGTCAACAAATCTTCGAGTTAAAGCATTTTATGACAATGAAATAGTTACCTTTCAGGTTATGGACAGAGGACCCGGTTTCCCTCCGGCTGAGTTGCAGAACGTTTTCAATAAATTCTACCGGCTCGAAGGCAGTATTTCGGGGGGAACCGGATTAGGGCTTTCGATAGTAAAAGGATTTGTTGAAGCTCAAAATGGCAACGTGAAAATTGAAAACAGAAAAAACGGGGGTGCCATAGTGACCGTTAAGATACCGACTGAAATCCCCGATTTGAATAAAATTTTATCATAATAGAAATTGAAAACAGACAACAATATACTGATTATTGATGATGAAGTGCAGATTCGTCGGCTTCTCGAAATAACACTATCATCACATGGTTATAATACTTTCTTTGCTTCAAATGGGAAGGAGGGACTGATTGCGGCTGCAACTTATCATCCGTCATTAATAATTCTTGACCTGGGATTACCTGATATTGATGGGCTAGCGCTGTTGTTAAAGCTCAGGGAGTGGTATTCTAAACCGATTATTGTATTAACTGTACGAAATTCTGAGGATGATATTATTACAGCTCTGGACAGAGGCGCAAATGACTATTTAACCAAGCCTTTCAGAAGCGGTGAATTAATTGCAAGGATTCGTGCAGCAATCAGACTGAGTGAGGAAAAGAAGGATAGCCCTTTACTTGAGTTTGGATCGCTGAACATTGATATGACAAACCATGTGGTACGTAAAAACACAGAAATAATCAAACTCACATCCACAGAATTTACTTTATTGGCACTTCTGGCCAAAAATCATGGACGGGTTATGACTCATCAGTTTTTATTAAAAGAGATATGGGGCTATAGTTATCTTGAGCAAACACAATATCTCAGGGTTTTTATAGCTCAACTCAGAAAAAAAATAGAGAATAATCCATCAAAACCTGAGCTTCTAATTACTGAATCAGGTATTGGCTATAGATTTGGTAATTAGTTTATTATTTAAATTAA
>CAYNGW010000256.1:0-2691 GCA_964396955.1 uncultured Rikenellaceae bacterium
TTATGAGCTATGAGGGCGATACTCATGTTAAAATAAATACGGAACAACCGGTTTTCAGTATAAGCCGGGAGGATTCACGTCCGAATGAAAATATTGCTTCCGCCGGCGGATATATGGCAAGAACCGTTGATCCGCCCCCCGACTGGGAAGAGATCCGCAGACAAAGGAATATTGAGCGTTCAGCAAATACAGAGTGGGTAAAAGAATCCGCGAAGAGATATTCGCCAGGGTCATGGTACCTGCTGATGAGCTACGATTCATTGCCACTAAAATCATCAGCTCCGCTTCTCAACGGCGGAGTTGTATCATCACAGAAAACGGCAGAGACTTTTTCATATCTCAGGGGACAAACAAGGATCGATCTCCTCTCAAGCATGGAAAAGAATGTTCATGAGATAGCACACGGTTATTTCGATCAGAATATGTTCCGATATATCCCGGAGAATAACCTTGAATTCAATCCTGATAACGTAAATGGCTTTATTTATATATCACCTGACCAATGCTTTTTTGTTTCCTTCCCATTAAAAGCAATGTTTCCTTCCGGTGATCTTGCAGCAGTTATTCCCGCTGACCTGAGGACGTACCGCTATGATACATATATTAATGGTACAACCTCAACGCAGAGCGATGGAGTAATAGGTCTGCTCAATGAACTGCATGCCTATTACCTGGGATCAAGGTACTGTTACGACATGCTTGAACCATACAGGACAGCTGCAGGATCGGATGAAGCAGGATTGTTTGAATGGGTAACACATACCCAAAGCACAATGAGCGCCTTCTATGAGTTCGATTTTTTCATCAGCGAATACCTTCTGTTAATGAAAAGAAAATACCCCGGTAATTATGAACTACTGAGATCTTACCGCCCCTTCAGGGAATCATACGCAACTCTTAAGGACCTATATAATGATTTGATTGACAGTTACATGGATCGTATAGACAGGGAAATGGACCTTTTGAATTCTTCTGGCGAAGCTGAGGCAAGACTAAAAGATGGCTGGTTATGGATAAGGACAGGCAACAGTCATATCGCGAGCGGAACGCCGCTTTTCTCTGACGAAAGGAAAATCCTTCTTCCGGTACTCGAGGGAAGGAGATATAAAGAGGTCATGGATGACTTTATGATGAAGTAATACGCTAAAGGCTACAGGTAGTTATGTGACTGCATGACCACATGATCGCACGACATTATTCAGTAGTTGTTCTGAACTTCCGGTGGTCCTCTTTACACAGTGTCTTTACAAGTCTTCGTCCCGAGAGGATTCCTGTGGGCAGTCCTCCTCCCGGCTCGACCCACTGTCCGCACATAAAGAAATTGCTCAGCCCTGGCAGTGACTGTGACATGGGCTTCATCAGGGTATATGAATTTGCCGGTGTGACGAGCCAGCCCTCAAAGCTTCCCTGCCAGTTGCCGGTATAGCGCCTGAAGGTTATGGGAGTAGCCACATCAACAACTTCAACCTGGGATGCAATTCCGGGGAACCTCTTGTCAAGCTGTTCCACCAGGATACGCGCGATCTCCTCTTTTTTGGCTTTATAAGCTGATTCATCCTGTGCCAGCTTTTCCCAGTAATCATATCTCGATTCCATCATGATGATTATGCTTGTCTTGCCTTCGGGCGCCATGGATGGATCATGATTATATATATGTATCCAAAGCCTGTCCCGCACTCTGTCGCCTATCTCAACCGGATCGCTTACAGGACAGCTGAATCCCGAAACGGAAAGAGGTTCACCGGCAAAAGAGCGATTCACGCCGATCCCGACAAAGATAAGAGGCTGGAAGATCGGCCATTTCTCGTATGGTTCACGTGTTTTGTCATCTGCATATTTCCCATTCAGCATATTAAAGATCGTGCTGTATCCGTCGGCTGCAGAGACGACCCTGTACGCCCGATGCTCTGTTCCGTCAGAAAGCCTTATTCCTGCGGCACGGTTATCTTCCACGAGTATCTTCTCAACTCTCTTTTTGTAAGTGATTGTTCCGCCCAGCTTTAAATAACGATTCTCAAGGGCTTCCGACATCGGTGTCGAACCTCCCATCGGGTAGCCGGCATTCTTATTATGAAGGTATGCAAATGTGAAGCACATCAGCAGCATCGAGAACTCGGGCATCCATATTTCCTTCATGGCTGTTCTCAGAAGGGGATCCTTAAATCGTTCTGAAAATTCTCCAGCGGTGGTCTTCAGCCACCTCTGCATTTTACCGGCATTGATGGCGAAGCTAAGTCCGACACTTATTTTCTTAACCAGGCGCACGGGAAAAGAAGTCTTGCCTGAGGGAAAGTCGAAAACAAGGCACATTCTTATGCCGGAAATGAATTCACTTATCGGTTCCCTGTCAGATGGTGAGAATTCAAGAAGATGCTTCTCAAGCCTGTCGACATCGGACCAGAATATCAGTATTCTGCCATCGGAGCCTTCAAAGCGCAGGTATTCCTCCATGTTGAGAATCCTTTGTCCCTGTGCTATACCGACCTCTTCCCAGTACCGGTTGAATCCGCTTTCAGGATTTGAGCCGACTAGCCAGTGTATGCATCCGTCGAAAGTATAGCCTTTCCGCTTCCAGGAAGTGCACAGCCCCCCTGGCTTGTCGTGCATCTCAAAGATCTCTGTTTTGTAGCCGTTCATCTGTGCGTATATACCGGCTCCAAGTCCGGCAAATCCGGCTCCTATGATGATGAT
>CAYNGW010000257.1:0-2537 GCA_964396955.1 uncultured Rikenellaceae bacterium
ACAAATGTATAATTCAGTGTAGGTATTGGTTTACCAATAAAATAAAGCTTATATAAACTAAAGCTGTTAAAATTGTTAAATTCACCTGGATCTTCTTTTTTATAATATACAGTATAAGGATTTTTTCTGCCATAGACATTCATCAGTGAAAAGCTCCATGATCCCTTCCATTTCTTTTTTATCCTCAGACTTTCATCGAGAGTAACTGTAAGATCAAGCCGATGGTAATCGGGGATACGATATTCATTTCTTTTTGAAAAGACAACCATAATCTCACCGCCTGTTGAATACTTATATTCGGGTAAGGTGATTGGTTGGCCGGTTGAAAATGTAAAGTTAGCCGAGAGCTGCAATCTTTGATTGACATGCCAATTGGCTACAATGGTAAAATCATGAGGCTTATCGTATGATGATGGAAAGTACTTGTTATTGCTGATTATCTTGCCCTGATCATGATCCGATACTTTTCGCAATGATCTTGAAAAGGTATAGCTGATCCAGCCGTCAATTTTACCGCTGTTCTTTTTTAATAAAAATTCAATACCGTAATTTACGCCTTTGGCGTTCAATAGTTCATTTTCAAGATCAGGATTCATCTCAAGAACTGCCCCATCCTTATACTCAATTATGTTCGATAAAAGCTTGTAATATACTTCAACAGAAGTTTCAATGGTATTATTTGAAAAATTCCGGTAATAACCCAATGCAAACTGATTGGCGATGAGTGGCTTAATGTTTGAATCAGCCAGTTTCCAGATGTCACCCGGTGTAGAGACCAACGACAGTGAAATCATGGAAATATATTGAAAATTACGGTTATAGCTCATTTTTACTGAGCTATTCTCGTTTATCAGTATTCTTGATGAAATACGTGGTTCGAAACCGAATATCTTACCGGAATCGGGCTTCTGATATCCTGATATTCTTAATCCCGTGCTGAATGTAACAAAATCATTAACAGTATATTCATCATTCAGGAAGGCGGCCCCCTCATAAGCTTTTTCAGATGTCAGACTAAACGGAATTATTAATGAACCGGTATCGAGTGGAGTTTTTTCTCCGGGATGAACAAAGTAATTGGTCAGGTTAATCCCGGCTTCAATTGTATGATGTTGAATACCACTATATCTTATTCTGTATTTCAGACCTGTATATTGAATTCCTGACTTAATCCGGCTTTGCATAAAAATGTTGCTGATATCGTCTTTTTTTACATGATAATTGCTATAAGATAAAGTAAGATATGAACCCAGATTTGAGTTGATCAAATAATCCCAGTTTACCGATAACAGATCACTTCCGTAATTATATTTTACTTCTGAAGCAAACGTGAATGCATCATTACACAGATAACCCGAAAGAGAAATAATATTTTTAGCCAGATTGAAATGGAGTGTGCCATTAATATCATAAAAAGAAGCCTTGCTATTCCTCAGGTTAAAATCATTCATTCTGTTAAGGATCCAATCCGAGTAACTGGTTCTGCCACTTAAATCAAAGAATATTTTGTTTTTATATAAAGGTACCAAAGTGCTTAGTCTGCTATCATACAGGCCAATGCCGCCTTTAATCCTGGACTTTTGCGGAGGATTATTGATGGTTTCAATGTCGATGATGGATGACACCCTCTCTCCGTATGTAGCCGGAATATGTCCTTTATATAATGACAGGTTCTCAACAATATCCGGGTTAATGACAGAAAAAAGACCAAAAACATGTGATGTATTAAAAAGTGGTGTTCCATTTACCAGATAAAGATTCTGGTCTTCTCCCCCTCCTCTCACGTTAATACCTGAACTAAACTCACCAACCGATTTAATGCCAGGCATTGCAGTCAGCCCTTTTAAGATATCCTTCCCTCCTGCAACCAGGGGTAATTGTTTTAAACTTTTTACATCAAGTTTTATAATACTCATCAGATGGCTTGTAACATTTCTGTCGACACGTTCGCCGTAAACAATAACTTCATTAAGGCCTACTATTTTATCAATCAACTCAATATTTAATATCCCGTCACTAATGATTTTCACTTTGTATTCGCTTTGTTCATATCCCACGCTGGTAACTTTTAATGTATAAAAGCCGGGTGCCAGAATTAATTTGTAATTACCATGTGCATTTGAAATAACACCCTGTGGGAGATTATTGACCTGGATTGTAGCTCCAATAATGGGTTCACCAGTTTTATTATCAGTTACCAGACCTGTTAAAACAGCTGTTTTGAATTTGCCTGCATTCTCCTCATTTCCAATCAGAATAAAATCTCGGGTTAAAGTCCCTTCATCTCTGTAATTTGTCATTTGCCCTAAGAATGCAGCGGCCTTTTCTTTCGGCAGAAATACCACATTGCTATCATTAAATATTCGATAAATATAAGGTTTGCCTGTCAGGATCTTTCTTACTGATTCTTCAAGGGTATTATTTGTTATTAAAATGTTCAGGCTGTCATTTCTGAACCATTCCTCCTTATAATAAAACACTACCTGATATTGATTTTCAATTTGATTAAGTGCTGATATCATCGGCACTTGCAAGAA
>CAYNGW010000258.1:0-2509 GCA_964396955.1 uncultured Rikenellaceae bacterium
GGTCCATTCGTCTAGTGGTTAGGACGTCAGGTTTTCATCCTGGTAACAGGGGTTCGATTCCCCTATGGACTACAAATTTAAAAGTTCAGAGATAAAATAATTGTTAGAAATGGCAAACCATAAGTCATCAGAAAAAAGGAACAGACAGACTACAGTCAAAAACGAGAGCAATAAATATTATGCAAAAACAATGCGCAATGCTCTTAAGGATTTCCGTGCAACAACCAGCAGGAAAGAGGCAGCCGAATTGCTTCCTGAAATGAATTCAATGCTTGACAGACTCGCCAGGAGGCATATAATTCACGACAAGAAAGCAGCCAACCTGAAATCATCAGTCGAAAAACATGTGAACAGCCTTAAATAAGCTGGAGTAAAATACTTTTCAGGGGGCTCCTTAAAAGCCCCTTTTTTATTTAATACAGTTTTCGTAACTTGCGGATGGAATATAAAATTTTCGCTGCATGTCACTAAAAATCACTGATTGGGCTGTCGAGGACAGGCCCAGGGAAAAGCTTATCCAGAAAGGAACTGCAAGTCTCAGCGATGCTGAGCTCCTGGCAATACTAATAAGTTCCGGCACCAGGGACAGATCGGCAGTTGACCTTGGCCGGGAGCTGTTGAGCATAGTAAACAACAACTTGAACAGCCTCGGTAAACTGACCATTTCCGATCTGAAAAAAATACATGGCATAGGTACAGCACGTGCCGTCACTATTGCTGCTGCTCTTGAACTCGGAAGAAGGCGGAAACTTGCAGAGATGCCTGATACCATTCAGATCAGATGCTCAAAGGATGTCGCTGATATCTTCCAGCCGCTCCTGTCAGACCTGCTCCATGAGGAGTTCTGGATACTGTTCCTGAACAGGTCAAATAAAGTGATCAGCAGGATGAAGCTTAGCCAGGGAGGCATCAGCGGAACTGTGACAGATGTGAGAATAGTAATGAAAAAAGCGATTGAATATCTTGCTTCAGGGATCATTGTCTGTCATAATCACCCTTCGGGCAACCTTAATCCCAGCGAGTCGGACACAAAGATCACACAGAAGATCAAGGAAGCGGGCAGCCTGATGGATATACAGCTACTCGATCATCTGATAATCTCTGAGAAAGATTATTATAGTTTTGCGGATAATGGATTGCTATAGACCCTCTCTGGCGCTAAAGCGCCATCTCCCCCTGAAGGGGCAGACAAATCCCATATATTCCTGAATTACATTAAATTATGGGGTTTCTTCCCCCCTTCAGGGGGGAATTAAAAGGGGGGTTATAAGGCAGGGGGGAACTATCTCTTATACTTTTTTACTTTACATTTATCCTTGCATTCCTTAAGCAGGGCCTTTACCGTTTTCGCGAATTTCGGATGGACAAGATCAGGTACAAGATCGCATAAAGGAACCAGTACAAACCTTCTTTCATGGAGTCTGGGGTGCGGGATCAGAAGGCTTTTTTCCTCAAATATTCTGTTACCGTAAAGAAGAATATCTATATCAATCAGCCTGGAAGAATACTTCTTTTCATCTCTCAGCCTTCCCATCTGGGCTTCAACCATCAATATCCTGCCCAGCAAGCCTGATGGCTTCAATTTAGTCTCTACCTCTGCAATCATATTCAGAAAATCATTCTCGCTCCGGAAACCCCACGGCTCGGTTTCATAAACTGATGATGCCTGCCTGATACGGCCGATATGCTCCTTAATCAGCCTAAGAGCTTCATCAAGATTATTTTCCCTGTCGCCAAGGTTTGTACCGATACCCAGATATACCTTCATTTTTAACCCTCAATGCCCCTGAACATATTAAATACAAAGATACCGTAATATATTCAACCGGTTTTTCATATATTTAAAAATCATTTTAAAATATCCTGCAATGAAAAATTTTCTTATTTACACACTGGCTACCATAACAGGTATAATACTTGCTTCCCTTATCTTCTTTTTTGTAATGCTTGCAAGTCTTGGCGCGATGGTTGCTGCTGGCGACAAGCCTGTCTCGATAAGTGACAATTCGGTACTTGTTTTAAAAAGTGCAATGCCAATCCCTGACCGTACCGATCCAAATCCTTTTGCCGGATTTGATTATATCAATATGACTTTATCGCCGTCAGCCGGTCTCAACGATATTCTTAAGAACCTGGAAAAGGCTGCTTCGGATACTAAAATAAAAGGCGTTCTTATTGAGCCTGGTCTTCTTTCCTCCGGTTGGGCTACAACTGAAGAGATCAGGAACGCGCTTGATAAATTCAGGAAAGAGAGCGGCAAGTTTATCATATCCTATTCTGATTACGTGCTTCTGCAGGAAGGATATTATCTTTCATCTATCGCCGATAAAATATATATCAGCCCGGGTTCAATGGTTGATTTTAAAGGATTAAGCGGTGAGGTGATGTTCTATAAAAAAGCCCTTGATAAACTGGGTGTTGAGGTACAGGTAATACGGCACGGGAAATTCAAAGGAGCTGTTGAACCTTATATCCTTGATGAGCTGAGTAAAGAAAACAGGGAACAGAT
>CAYNGW010000259.1:0-2495 GCA_964396955.1 uncultured Rikenellaceae bacterium
GTTACTCACAAAGGACTATGTAAAAGTTATTGAAGCCGATGGCAAAAAAATTCTGCAAGTGGATCCCCGTGGACTGGAACTGCTTGCAAAAACTGCAGTCTCGGATCTTTCATTTTACCTGCGGACCTCACATCTGGAAAAGCTCGCAGCGATCCTTTACGATCCGGAAGCGACAGATAATGACCGTTTTGTGGCATACATGATGTTGCGCAACTCTGTAATATCGGCCAAAGGCGAACTGCCGTGGTGCCAGGATACGGGCACTGCAATAATAATAGGAAAAAAAGGCGAAGGCGTATGGACAGGATCGAATGATGCTCTCCATCTTTCAAAAGGGATCTTTGAAACATTCCGGGAAAAGAACCTGAGATATTCACAGATAGTTCCTTATTCAATGTTTGAGGAAAAGAATTCCTGCACAAATCTTCCGGCCCAGATTGATATATATTCGGTTGAGGGTAATAACTATGAATTTCTTTTTATTACAAAGGGAGGTGGTTCTGCCAACAAGACATTTCTTTACCAGCAGACAAAATCACTTCTCAATGAGGGATCACTGACAAAATTTGTAAAGGATAAGATAAAAGAACTGGGTACTTCGGCATGTCCTCCATATCATCTGGCGCTGGTAATCGGGGGTACATCCGCTGAGGCTACTCTCAAAACGGTCAAGGAAGCCTCAGCAGGTTACCTTGACCATTTGCCAACGACCGGTAAGGAAAGCGGAAGGGCGTTTCGCGATATTGAATGGGAGAAAAAAATTGAAAAGATCTGTCATGAATATGGTGTCGGAGCCCAGTTTGGAGGTAAGTATTTCGTTCATGATGTCAGGGTTATACGCCTGCCCCGTCATGCTGCATCCTGTCCTGTAGGTATGGGAGTCAGCTGTAGCGCTGACAGGAACATAAAAGCCAGTATCAATGAAAAGGGGATTTTCCTCGAGGAGCTCGAAATGAATCCTGCACGCTTCATGCCGGCGAAAGCTCCTGAGCTTGAAAAACCGGTTGAGGTCGATCTCGACAGACCAATGAAGGAGATCCTTGCACAGCTGACTAAATATCCTGTCAAAACCAGGCTGAATCTCAGGGGAACACTTATTGTGGCAAGGGATATTGCACATGCCAGGGTAAAAAAGATGATAGATGAAGGCAAGCCAATGCCTGAATATTTTAAGAACCACCCGATATATTATGCGGGACCTGCTAAAACTCCCAAAGGTATGGCATCCGGGAGCTTCGGTCCGACGACCGCGGGAAGAATGGACTCCTATGTTGATCAGTTCCAGAGCCTTGGCGGGTCGTTGATAATGGTGGCAAAGGGTAACAGGAGCAGGTCTGTAATTGATGCCTGCAAAAAATTCAGAGGTTTTTTCCTCGGATCAATAGGTGGCCCGGCAGCCCTTCTTGCCGCTGAAAATATCAAATCAGTGGAGATGGTTGATTTTGAAGATCTTGGAATGGAGGCAATAAGAAAGATCAGGGTTGAGAATATGGCCGCCTTCATTATGACAGACGATAAGGGTAATGATTTTTTTGATGAATATAATAAATAAAGAAACAACATGTACCCACCCCCTGGCCCCCTCCCTGCGCACACGTACCCACCCCCTTAATCCCCCTCCCTGCTGTCGCAAGGAGAGGGAAACACATTAATATTCAATCATTTAGCCCCCTTCCTTGGTTTACCAGGGAAGGGGGTTGGGGGAAGGGTACATGTAATTCAGGAAGGGGATGAGTACGTGTAAGTTTAAAAGATCTCTTCGATAATAAATATCTCATGCCTGTCCAGTTCCTTCCAATACTTGATGGAATTCTTTCTGACAAGTTCCCAATAGATATTGCTGTCAAGACCATAAATGAAATTTATCTCTTTCAGCTCTGAACCTATCTTTTCTGCAAGTTCAGGTTTTAATGCCAGCCTTATTGTCCTGTTAAGATAGGTGAAATCGACTGCAGGACGTAACACTGTGTCGCTTCTTACAGTAAGTAAACCATGTCCGGGTGTAGCTCCGGTGCTTACCTGTATGCCGTCGTTCATGCAGCTCAGGGGCGGTTCGGATCCGGCATAGGACACCGCATGGAATTCATCAACACCGGTGTTGAAATATTCCCTTGCCCTGATCCCCATCTTTACTCCGATTATTGCAAACACGCCAAGATGCCTGTGGAGCTCATTCGCAAGTACACCAGCAATCCATTCATTTTTACCGTACTTGTTTATAATTTCATTTACTGCCGGATTGATATCATCAAAATAAAATGAAGGATCAGACGGGAAATCTTTTATTACCTGGTTTCCTGCAACAGTCTCTCCCCTCAGGATCTTTAAAAGCGATGTCTTAATACCCGGCTCGTCAGAGGGAGTGCATTCTGTTACATTGCCTATTACCTTATTCAGGAAGAGATCAGGGTAATGGATAAACACAGGAACCATATCATCTGTTCCCTCGTATATGAATTCATGAGTTTTTACCAGATCCGACCTGAAGAAGTCAC
>CAYNGW010000260.1:0-2470 GCA_964396955.1 uncultured Rikenellaceae bacterium
ACACCTGGTTAAAGTAGAAAATATTTAAGGTTTAAACCATATATACAGAATAAAGTTATGGATTTGAGTAACTTAAAACCTGCAAAAGGATCGGTGAAAAAGAACAGGCGTCTTGGCCGCGGACAAGGTTCCGGAAGAGGAGGAACCTCCACGAGAGGGCATAAAGGAGCTAAGTCCAGGTCAGGTTACAGCAAAAAAATCGGATTTGAAGGAGGCCAGATGCCTCTTCAGAGACGTGTTCCGAAATACGGTTTTAAAAATGTAAATCGCAGGGAATATAAAGGCATTAATATTGGTGTACTTCAGATCCTGGCTGAAAACAATAAACTGGAGAAAATTGATCCTGAAGTGCTTATCTCGGCAGGACTGATCTCAAAGCACGCACTGGTGAAGATACTTGGCAAAGGGGCACTCGAAAAGAAGCTCGAGGTACACGCCCATGCTTTCAGCAAATCAGCTGCAGCAGCAATTGAAGCCAAAAACGGAACCGTTGTAAAACTGTAATTTCATGAGACTGATCAGTACCATAAAGAATATTTTTAAGATAGAGGATCTTCGCGCAAGATTGCTGTATACTTTAGGGATAATCCTTTTATACAGGCTTGGCAAATATATCACTCTCCCGGGAATTGATCCTTCCCAGCTGGCAGGACTTAAAAGCCAGACTTCTTCGGGGATAATGGGATTGCTTGATATGTTCTCTGGCGGAGCTTTTTCACAGGCTTCAGTTTTTGCACTCGGAATAATGCCCTATATATCTGCTTCTATCGTCGTTCAGTTGCTGGGAATAGTATTTCCATATTTCCAGAAACTGCAGAAGGAGGGTGAAAGCGGAAGGCGGAAAATGAACCAGTATACAAGATATCTTACGGTTGCCATTCTTATCTTACAGGCTCCTACCTATCTGGTTAACCTTAATGCCCAGCTGCCTGATTCAGCGTTTATCATAAAAGGGACCTTCTTTACTATATCATCAGTGATCATTCTTACTGCAGGCACCATGTTCGTGATGTGGCTCGGCGAAAGGATCACGGATAAGGGTATAGGTAATGGCATCTCGCTGATCATCATGATAGGTATTGTTGCAAGGATGCCTGCCAATTTCGTTTTTGAAACAGGAACCAGAATGAACGGAGCAGGCGGTGCAATTGCCCTCATCGTTGAAATAGTCTTACTGTTTGTCGTCGTGCTGGGTACAATTCTTCTTGTTCAGGGAACACGCCGTGTCCCCGTGCAGTACGCGAGAAGGATTGTAGGGAACAAACAATACGGAGGTGTACGGCAATATATCCCGTTAAAAGTAAACGCTGCGGGAGTTATGCCAATAATATTTGCTCAGGCAATCATGATGCTGCCGATTATTATTGCAGGTTACTCTGAATCAGGTTCAGGATTTGTGGTGGCGTTTTCGAATATGTATGGATTCTGGTATAACCTGGTGACAGCTATTCTGATTGTGGCATTTACATATTTTTATACAGCCGTTACAATTAATCCTGTACAGATGGCTGAAGATATGAAGAAGAACGGAGGGTTTATCCCTGGTATTAAACCGGGCAGGAAGACAGTTGATTTCTTTGATACAATAATGTCGCGGATCACATTGCCGGGTTCAATATTCCTGGCAATAATTGCTATCCTTCCTGCTATTGCGGTACAGGCACGCGTTACGCCTCAGTTTGCACAATTTTATGGTGGAACATCGCTTCTGATCCTTGTAGGAGTTGTTCTTGATACTCTACAACAGATTGAAAGTCATTTGCTTATGCGTCATTATGATGGTTTGATGAAATCAGGGCGCATTAAAGGCAGGTCAGGCGCTGTCACATCAATTTAAATAAGTATCACGTTCTTTGATGTTGTATTTTAAGACTGATGAAGAGGTTGGGTTGTTAAGGGAGAGCAATTTACTGGTGTCAAGGACACTTGCCGAAATTGCCAGATATATTAAACCCGGGATTACCACACTTTATCTCGATAAGATTGCCGAAGAATTTATCCGCGATAATTCTGCGGTTCCGGCATTCCTGGGATATGGCGGTTTTCCGAAAACCCTCTGCACATCTGTCAATGATGAAGTGGTTCACGGTATACCTTCAGATTATTCACTGAAAGGGGGTGATATAATATCCATCGACTGCGGTGTGATCCTTAACGGATGGTATGGCGATAGTGCCTATACCTTTGCAGTGGGAGAGATCAGGGAGGAAGCAAAACGGCTCCTTGATTATACCAGGGCAGCACTTGAGGAAGGAGTAAGGGCAGCGGTCAGCGGAAACAGGGTGGGCGATATATCATCTGCAGTTCAGGCCAGGGCCGAAAGCGGAGGATTTTCTGTAGTCCGGGAACTTGTTGGTCACGGGATTGGGCAAAAGTTGCATGAACCCCCGGAAGTGCCTAACTTCGGGAAGCAGGGAACCGGTCCAAAAATGGAAAAAGGGCTGGTGATCTGTATAGAACCTATGATCAA
>CAYNGW010000261.1:0-2455 GCA_964396955.1 uncultured Rikenellaceae bacterium
AGGTTGATCTTGACCCTAATGCTCTTAAGGCTTATAATGTGTCCGTTATGGATGTTATGAATGCCGTTAAAAACAGCAACCTCGATATCGGAGCAGAAACTATTGAGCTTAATAATGTAGAGTATATCATTCGCGGCCTGGGTTATGTAAAGAGCCTGAATGATCTTGAATTATCTGTCGTGGCTGTCCGTAACAATGTTCCAGTGCGGATTAAAGATGTGGCACATGTCTCTTTTGGTCCGGCAACAAGACGGGGCGGTCTTGATAAAGCCGGTTCAGAGGCAGTCGGAGCCGTGGTAGTTGCCCGGTACGGTTCTAACCCGATGGAAGTAATTAATAATGTAAAAGATAAAATAAAGGAGATTGACGCAGGTTTACCGCAGAAAACATTACCGGATGGTACTGTTTCTAAGGTTACTGTGGTCCCGTTTTATGACAGAACGGGACTGATCAAAGAAACAATAGGGACACTTCAATCTGCACTTTCACATGAAATCCTCATAAGTATCATCGTGATTATTGTTTTGGTGATGAATCTCAGAGCTTCTCTCATAGTTGCCGGTTTATTGCCATTAGGCGTTTTAATCACATTTATTCTGATGCGGTTTTTCGGAATTGATGCCAATATTGTGGCTCTGTCAGGTATTGCCATAGCTATTGGTGTAATGGTAGATATTGGCATTGTCGATGTGGAAAATATTCTCCGTCATCTCGAAATGCCCGAAAATCATGGTATCCGAGGGAATAAATTATTGCAGGTAATATACAAGGCAACTACCGAAGTCAGGGCTGCGATTGTGACCTCCATCGCGACAACCATTGTAAGCTTTCTTCCCGTGTTTGCCATGCAGGCTCAGGAGGGAAAAATGTTCCACCCGCTGGCATGGACAAAAACCTTTGCTCTCCTTTCGGCATTTATTCTGGGAATAGTCGTATTGCCAACGCTTGTACATATTTTCTTTAACATCAGGTTCGATACTAAGAAAATCAGGAAGATATGGAATGGTGCACTGATAGTGGCCGGTATATTCTTTGCAATTTTGTGGCACATTTGGCCTGTGCTTGCCTTAGCTGCTCTGGGAATAAATAACCTGCTTGATTACCGATGGTCTGAGAAACATAAGGAATTTCCAAACTATATTAATATAGGCATTACTGTTCTGGTCGCAACATGGTATCTGTCTGTCGAATGGCTGCCACTAGGAGCACACAACAGCGAGTTTGTTAACTTTTTATTTGTAGCCGGAATTGTAACGGTAATTCTTCTTGCCCTGATGTCGATGGTACATTTTTACGAGAAGATACTTCGGTGGGCACTACTTAATAAATGGAAGTTTCTCATGATCCCTGCATTTACCCTGTTATTTGGACTGTTAATCTGGCAGGGTTTTGATAAAATTTTTGGATTTATTGCAAAAGGCGCTGAAAAGACAGGATGGAAGAATTTTCGGAACACAGCAGTCTGGCAAGGTCCGGTTAAAACATTCCCCGGTACAGGTAGGGAGTTTATGCCATCTCTTAATGAGGGTTCATTCCTGCTAATGCCGACAAGTATGCCGCATTCCAGTATTGAAAAGAATCTTGGATATATAGAGACTCTCGATAAACGCCTCTCAACAATCCCTGAAGTCGAAGTTGCAGTAGGCAAATGGGGGCGGGTAAATTCAGCTCTTGATCCTGCACCGATTCAGATGTTTGAAAATACAATCAACTACCGTTCAGAGTATATTCTCGATGAAAACGGACATCGGATACAGTTTAAAGTGGACAAAAAAGGCAACTATATCCTGAAGGGCAATTCTACATACAATCCTGATATTGAAACTTTCAGAGTTATTCCTGTAGATAGTCTTGTTGCTGATAATAAAGGTGAATATTTTCGCCAGTGGCGGCCACAAATAAAGAAACCATTGGATATCTGGAAAGAGATAGTTAAAGTAACCGATATTCCGGGATTGACCTCTGCACCCAAGCTGCAACCAATTGAAACCCGCCTTGTCATGCTTTCGACAGGTATGCGAGCACCAATGGGACTTAAAGTGTATGGCCCCGACCTTAATACAATAGAGGAAGCCGGGATAATGTTTGAGAAAGCTTTAAAGGATGTCCCTTCAGTTAAAGCCCCAGCGGTTTTCTACGACCGTGCCGTTGGCGCACCCTATCTTGAGATAAAACTTAACCGTGAAGCAATGGCCCGTTTCGGTATGACGGTGAGCGAAGTGCAGGAGGTTTTACAGGTTGCTGTAGGGGGTATGACGCTTTCAACCTCTGTCGAAGGTCGTGAACGTTTTCCATTGAGGGTAAGATATGCCCGTGAACTGCGCGATAATCCTGAGGATTTAAAACGGATCCTTGTCCCTGCAATGAATGGAGTACAGATTCCTCTTGGTGAAATTGCGGATATTGATTACACCCGCGGTGCCCAGATGATCAGGAGCGAAAACACTTTCCTTGT
>CAYNGW010000262.1:0-2453 GCA_964396955.1 uncultured Rikenellaceae bacterium
AATGCCAGTGCACTGCCCCACTGGCCTGCACCGGTTTCAGTTGTCAAACGTTTAACCCCGAATTGTTTATTATACCAGGCCTGGGCAAGAGCTGTATTGGGCTTATGACTGCCTGCAGGTGACAGGCTTTCATTTTTATAATAAATCCTGGCCGGAGTGCCGATAGCCTGTTCCAGCTCATATGCGCGATACAGTGGTGATGGTCGATACCTGGTAAGTAATTTCAGGACTCCTTCGGGAATATCTATCCAGCGTTGTGTGCTGTATTCCTGTTCAACCAGATTCATAGGGAAGACAGGCGCCCACGCTTCTTCCGGTACTGGTCCGTCAGGGCTCATAAAAGGTGGTACTTTAATATCGGCTGCCAGATTATACCATTGACGCGGCATCTCTTTTTCGCTTAATAAAATTTTTCTGATCTTTTTCATAGTTTTAAATTTATTTGGTTAGTGAAATTTTTAAATAAAAAAGGCACGCTGTGAACAGCGTGCCCGTAAATAAAAATATCTTCTAAAGGTTATACAATGGCCTGTTTCACAGCTTTATCCGTTAAGCTGCGCCACCACCAGGTATATAACCTCTTTATTTTCATGAATGCAAAATTATATAAAAATTTCAATTTCAAGCAAAAAAATGTAAAATTTTTAATATTTCTATGGATTTTTAATAAAAAATCAATGTTTATGACTCATTTTTAATTAATCATAAATCATAGCTCCAATCTGTTTCAGATCGTCAAAGAAGGACGGATATGATTTGGCCACACATTGTGAATCCTTAATCATTACTTTATCAGACGCACGCAAAGCAGCCACTGCAGCTGCCATTGCAATACGATGGTCATTATGGGAATCAATCAGCGCTCCCTTGACCTCACCCCCCGTGACAAGCATTGAATCACCCTTCAGTTCCACCTTTATATTCAGCTTCCCGAACTCTTCCATGAGTGCATTTGCCCTGTCACTTTCTTTATGGATAAGCCGTGAGACTCCTTTTATGACGGATATTCCCTTGCAGCAGGATGCAAGTGCAACCAGGGGAGGAAAAAGATCAGGCGATTCCGTTGAGTCAAACTTAAATGATCTGAGATCAGAATTGGAGATCCCGATTGAATTTTCCCTTATGCTCATTCTGGCACCGGCAGAATCAAGTGCAGTCAATATAGCTTTATCACTCTGCCTGCTGTCGGGACAAAGCCCATGGACAGTCACTTCACCATTTATTGCTCCGGCAACAAGCAGAAAAGCTCCGCCGCTCCAGTCGCTTTCAACCTCGAAACTGCCGGCACGATATTTTTGATTTCCCTTAATAATAAACCGGATGTAATTATCATTCTGAACTTTTATCCCAAATTTATCAAGCACCTGGAGAGTCATATCAATATACGGTCTGCTCTTCAGGTCCCTGACATTTATTTCAGAGTCTTCAGCTGCTATCGGCAACGCCATAAGCAAACCTGTCAGCAGCTGAGAGCTTACTGATCCGTCAATTTCACATTTCCCTCCTTTAAGCGGACCTTTTATTGACAGGGGAAGAAATCCTCCTTTGCTTTTACATCCCACACCCAGTTGCCTGAGTGCTTCTTCGATCATCGACATGGGCCTTTTTTTCAGCGAGCCGGTACCGGTCATTATGATTTCTTCAGAGTACAAAGCGGCTATCGGAGAGAACATCCGGATTGCCAGGCCTGATTCTCCGCAGAAAAGATTTTTTTCCTTTAGTATGCCAGAACCCTTGATCTTCAGCTTTTTATCAATGATCTGTATTTCAGCTCCCAATCCGATGGCAATACTCATTGCAGCCCGGGAGTCCTCGCAACCGGATGGATTAAGGATTGTTGTTTCACCGTCGGCCAGCAGTGAAGCAGCGATAGCTCTTTGTGTCATGCTCTTTGATGAAGGAGCGATAACATCACCTTTCACATAAGATGGAGCTATTGTTCTATCCATTGCTTTTACGGTTTTACTGATCTTTTGGTCCTTTCACGATCCCATTGTTCATGATCTTCATCTGATGGTTAATGGATTCCTGATGAATGGCCTTGAAAATGGCATCAATAAGTTCTGAACTGAGTCCCTTTGACTGTCCCTTGGTCATTACTCTTTTAACAATTTCGTCCCAGCGTATGCTTTGTAAGATAGTGATATTATTCTCTTTTTTATAATGGCCAATTGTTTCTGCGACCCTCATCCTCTGTTCTATCAGGTCTATAAGATGATCATCAAAGATATCAATCTGCTGCCTCAGTTCACCAAGAACATCCAGCAGTTTGGGATCTGATGTTGACGGATTGCGAAGGATCAGCCTGCTCAGCAATTCCCTCAGATCATTCGGAGTAAGCTGTTGCTGGGAATCACTGAGAGCATTGTCGGGATCTATGTGTGATTCTATCATCAGTCCGTCATAATTCAGATCGAGTGCTTTCTGGGATATCTCATGAATGAACTCCCTGC
>CAYNGW010000263.1:0-2391 GCA_964396955.1 uncultured Rikenellaceae bacterium
CGGGCAATATCAGCAACATATTTCCCCACATTGCCAAAAGCATGTAATCCAATTGTTTTGCCTCTTAGTTCACTGCCTGTTTTACCGCTGAATCCTCTTCTTATCTGGTACAGCATTAATTCGTAGACAAGCTCTGCAACGGCATTGGCATTCTGTCCCGGGGTATTCATTGCCACAACATTGTGTGCTGTACATGATTGAAGGTCAAGGTTATCGTACCCTGCTCCTGCACGGACAACAATCTTTAATTGCTTACCGGAATTTAATACTTCAGCTGTGACTTTATCACTTCTTACAATCAAGCCGTCAGCATCAGAAACTGCATTCAGAAGTTGTGAACTATCAGTGTAATTCTCGAGTAATGCAAGCTTAAAGCCTGCAGCCTCAGTAACCTCACGAATTTGTCGGACAGCAACCGGGGAAAAAGCTTTTTTTGTTGCAACAAGTATTTTCATAGCAGTTACCCGTTAATTGTTCTTTTCAAATTCTTTCATTGCATCGATAAGAGCCTGAACACTTTCCCTGGGCAGGGCATTATATGTTGAAGCCCTGAATCCGCCAACCGACCGGTGACCTGCAATACCCACCAATCCCTTTGTTTTGGCAAAATCAGCAAAAGGCTGTTCAAGAGCTTTATACTCCTCTGCCATAACAAAGCAGATGTTCATGATTGAACGATCCTCAGGATCTTTTATAGTGGGAACAAACAGCTTGTTCCTGTCAATTTCGTCATAAAGCAGCTGTGCCTTTTCAATGTTCTTCTTATGAATAACTTTCACACCGCCAAGATCTTTAAGCCATTTCAGTGTCTGCTGTGCAGCAAATACAGCAAAAACAGGCGGAGTGTTGAACATTGATTCTGCCTTTATATGTGTCCTGTAATCCAGCATAGCAGGGATAGGACGGCTTACTTTTCCAAGTACTTCTTCCTTTATGATGATCAATGTAACCCCTGCGGGAGCCAGATTTTTCTGTGCCCCGGCATAGATGATTGAATATTTTGACACATCAACAGGTCTGCTGAATATATCGGATGACATATCCGCCACCACAGGAATATTGACATCCGGGTCCTTTTTCAGCTCGGTGCCGAATATCGTATTATTCGTCGTAACATGGAAGTATTCAGCATCCGAAGGAACGGTATAGTTCTTTGGAATATAATTGAAATTCCTGTCTTTGGATGAAGCCACTTCCACTGCTTCTCCATAGAGTTTTGCCTCCTTGAATGCTTTGCTTGCCCATTCACCTGTCACAAGATAAGCCGATTTCTTATTCATAAGGTTCATCGGTACCATTGTAAACTGCAGGCTGGCACCGCCTCCAAGGAATATAACCTGGTATCCTGAAGGTATTTCCAGCAATTCCTTTACAAGAGCGATTGTGTCGTTCATGCATGCAATGAATTCCTTGCTCCTGTGTGAAATCTCAAGAACAGATAATCCTGAGCCGGCAAAATCCTTTATTCCTTCAATGCTTTTGTCAAGTGTGTACTGAGGCAGTATTGACGGGCCTGCATAAAAATTGTGTTTTTTCATGATGATACTATTTATTTGGAAGTTAATAAATCTCAATTATCCGTTCTGTAAAATTATCATAAATAATATTAGTACCGTTAGACATAAATAAGCTCTGTTATTTATTGAACATTGCCAACAAGAATACCGTTTTTTATTGAAGGTATCTTATCAGTAAAATCAGCCGTCAGGCAGAATCCGATACAGTCATCCAGTCCTTTATCTCTTAACCGTGTCCGCTGTGCAACTTTTTCAATGTAGCCGGCAAGGTCATTTTTTGCCAGCGACCACAGATCAAGGGAGGCAAGCGTGGAATCACAGATAGTACAATACCGATTGCTCTTTATAAGTCTTTCAGCGATGGCTCCGGCACATATTGAATCCTCTAAATCAAACCTGTTTTTCCAGCCTGCACAGAAAAGCACAACATCTTTATTCTGCCTGGTGAGCCAGGCGGCAAGGGCGCTTATATTAAGGAAAGAACCTATCACTATTGCACTTGCCGATGCTGCCATATTTATTATCCCAGTACCGTTGGTTGTACTGTAAACTATGGTTTTGCCTGCTACTTTATCGCGGGTGAAATTGAACGGGGAATTTCCAAAATCAGCAAAATCAAGAACATAGCCATCCCTCTCGGCAGCCACCAGATATCCGCGTTTCTTGTAATCCCTTGCTTCATCAACCCCGGCAACAGGAATTATTGATGCCGCCCCGTTGGCAAATGCGGTGCAGATAGCCGAGGTTGCACGCAGTATATCAATGATCACAACTATTGCATCTGCATGCAGGTCAGGCTCATACAATGCCGGTGAAAAACAGGTGTCAATCTTTCGCTTTCCCATAATCAGGGCTTTAGGGCTTTAGGGCTTTA
>CAYNGW010000264.1:0-2391 GCA_964396955.1 uncultured Rikenellaceae bacterium
AAGGAAAGACGATCCCTATGCTGCTTATCCCCTTGTAAACTGGAAAGTTATTACAGCTGAAGCTGGCGATGTATTTGCCAAAGCACAGGTCAGGCTGCTGGAAATGTACGAATCGATCTCAATTATTGAACAGTGTCTTGACGGCCTGGAAAAAGTGAAAGAGGGAGATACCACGGTTGTGGTAAAAGAGATACCGGAAGGGATAGGAACAGGACGTGCAGAAGCTCCCCGGGGGGAAGTATTTCATTTTGTTGTATCTGATGGATCCAACTCGCCTGTCAGGCATAAAATAAGAGCCCCGAGTTATGTCAATATTGCCACATTTAAAAAAGCATGTATCGGCCAAACTATATCAGATGCCACTATTTCACTGGCTGCAGTCGATCCATGCTATTGCTGTACAGAACGGCTGGCTGTTGCCTATGATCAGAAATCAGGCAGAAAGATCTTGAACGCGAAAGATCTCATTGACTTATCAACAGTTAAAACCTCTGAACTGAAGAAAAACATTATCCAGCCGAAATGAATGAGTTTATCTCCATAATATCCCATCCGTCTGTTTGCAGTTTTCTGCAATTCGTGATCCTTTTACCAGTCGCAGCAGGGATTCTCCTGTTCGTGATCCCTGAGAAATTTATAACAATCAAAGGGATATTGGCTCTGGTGGTAAGCGTGGTTACCGGTTATCTTACACTCTCATTGTTCAGCTCATCTGTTCAGATGGCAGTGCTTGATGGGATCATAGGTAAATCGTGTGTATTGCTGTTTGGTTCAAATCTGCTGCAGGGCGCTGACAATTACTTTACCTTTACAATTGATAATCTCAGTAAACTTATAATCCTGTTTGTCAGCATTTTCGCTGTCCTTATACTGATATATTCGCTTGTGTATATCAAAGCAGGCCGCGTAAAAAATTATTATTCATGGTTTCTTATCACGATTGGTTGTTCCTATGGGGCAGTGTTATCCGATAATCTTCTCCTGTTCCTGACCTTCTGGGGTGTCCTTGGAATCACTCTTTATAAGCTGATACCCGGGCGCGATGAGGATAGTTCGGCAACGGCAAAGAAAACCCTTATTCTTATCGGCGCATCAGATTCAATAATGATAATCGGAATTGCAATGTTATGGCGACTGACCGGATCATTAAGCATGGATTCAATTAATTTACCTACAACTAATATTCTTGCTGTTACCGCTTTCCTGGCGCTCCTGGTAGGGAGTTTTACAAAAGCGGGAGCTTACCCGTTTCATTCCTGGGTTCCTGATTATGCAAAAGATGCCCCGGCTTCTTCATCTGCCCTCCTGCCTGCCTCCCTTGATAAGTTGCTGGGAATATATTTCCTGGCAAGAATGACCACTGACATCTTCATCCTTGGTGATTGGATGAGATTTCTTTTACTTTCAATTGGCGTAATTACAATTATCAGTGCCGTTATGATGGCACTGATACAGCATAATTACAAGCGACTTCTTGGATTCAGTACAGTTTCCCAGGTAGGATATATGATACTTGGATTCGGGCTTGGTTCGATGATTGGTGTTGCTGCCGGTCTTTTTCACATGATCAACAATGCTCTGTACAAAAGCGGACTGATGCTTTCCGCCGGATGTGTAGAGTACAGGACAAATGAAGAAAATTTTGATGAGCTCGGCGGTCTTTCAAAAGCTATGCCTGTAACATTCTTTGCAGCTCTTATTTTTGCAGTATCCATTTCGGGTGTGCCACCTTTGAATGGGTTTGCATCAAAATGGATGATTTACCAGGGGATAATAGATTTTGGCTACGGATCAGGTGTTGCAAATAAACTCTGGGTCGTCTGGCTTGGATTAGCAGTATTGGGATCAGCCCTGACCCTTGCAACCTATATTAAATTCATAGGGGGAATTTTCCTGGGCCGCCGGAAGCCTGTTCTTGAGAAAGTACGCGAGGTGCCTGTTATGATGTGGATACCTTTGGCAATACTGGCATTGTTATGCGTAGGCTTCGGTGTATTTGCCACAAATTTCGTCGTACCAAAACTATTCATGCCGGTCACAGGTGAATTCCAATTCTCTGGATTCTGGAATTCATCATTCGTATCACTGCTTGTTATTATCTCCTTAATTCTTGGAATAATCCTTTATCTTGCTCTTAACCTTAAGAAATTCAGAAGAGAGGACAGTTTCATTGGCGGGGAAAAAATTCAGGATCAGACCAGTTATGCTACAACGGAATTCTACAAGACTATTGGAGAATTCCGATTCTTTTCGTGGATTTATAGAAAAGCTGAAGAGAAGTGGTTTGATATTTATGATCTGTCAAAGAAGTTTGTGCTCTGGCTGAGTCACCTTTTTAGCGAGGCTCATACGGGTGTATTGACCGGCTATATTATCTGGGCCTGTGCCGGA
>CAYNGW010000265.1:0-2390 GCA_964396955.1 uncultured Rikenellaceae bacterium
TCATAAAAGTCGCTCAGACTCTTGCCCAGGAACGGAGCAAGTTTGACCAGGACCTTATTAAAGGACAGAGATTATGGGTTGCAGCATTGAAGGAAATGATCCCGGAAAAAACCCATTATCCTGATGCAAACTCTAGTATGCGTTTCACTTATGGCACTATCCAGGATTATGATCCCCGAGATGCCGTAACTTATAAATATTATACTACCCTCCAGGGAGTGATCGACAAATACAAACCTGGTGATTATGAATTTGATCTGCCACAGAGGCTTATCGATCTTCATAACAAAAGAGAATATGAAAGATATGCATCCTCTAAAGGTTATATGCCTGTATGTTTCCTTACCACCAATGATATTACAGGCGGCAATTCAGGCAGTCCTGTGCTGAATGGCAACGGAGAGCTGATCGGATTGGCATTCGACGGAAACTGGGAAGCTATGAGCGGAGATGTTGCCTATGAACCTGCACTTCAGAGAACCATTGCTGTTGATATAAGATATGTCCTCTGGATCATGGATGTCTATGCAGGTGCCGGACATCTGGTTGATGAAATGACGATTAAACAGTAGAGAGATAATGCAAATTGACCTGATTGAGATAATTGCTGCCTTCATGGTATTGTTCGCTATCATTGACATAACCGGATCAATACCTATTATTCTTACTATCAAATCCAAATCAGGTATTGTAAAACCGATGAAGGTTACTATTGTCTCATTTTTTATCCTGCTGGCATTTTTGCTGATCGGGGAACCATTGCTCGGGATTTTCGGAGTTGACATCTCATCATTTGCAATTGCCGGTTCCTTTATAATTTTCCTTATTGCAATTGAGATGATCCTCGGTGTCGAAATATTCAAGGACAATTCAAAAGGAAGCGGCTCAATCTTCCCGATAGCATTCCCGCTGATTGCAGGGGCAGGCTCACTTACTACAGTTGTTTCACTGAAAGCTGAATATCAGACCATTAATATATTCATTGCCCTGATACTAAACATGATAATTGTTTACCTTGTTCTGCGGTCAACAACGATATTTGAAAGAATTCTGGGAGAAGGAGGGCTGCGTATCCTGCAGAAAGTATTCGGAGTTATTTTGCTTTCAATTGCCATCAAGCTGTTCCTGACCAATACCGGTATTGTTCTGCCTCATGGCGTATAAAGTGACAATATATACCGATGGGGCAGCACGTGGAAATCCCGGTCCGGGAGGTTATGGCGTGGTCCTTATCTCTGGAAAGCACAGACTTGAAATATCAGAAGGCTACAGGCTCACTACAAACAACCGGATGGAGCTTATGGCCGTTATAGCCGGTCTTGAGGCATTGAAGAAACCAGGTTCGGATGTGGTTGTATATACTGATTCAAAATATGTCGCTGATGCCGTCGAACAGGGATGGGTATTTCAATGGGAATCAAAATTATTCCGGAAGAAAAAGAATCCTGACCTCTGGGTAAAATTCCTAAAGGTTTACCGCAAACATAATATCCGGTTCATCTGGATAAAAGGTCATGCAAGCAATCCGGAAAATGAACTCTGCGACAGGATGGCCGTGGAAGCTTCAGGGAAGAAAGATCTCCTGGAAGATACTGGTTATAACCATGACTCAGAGTCCAACAGTTTATTTTAAGCCCTTAAATGGGATAAAATAAATTTTGCAGTTAGAAAATATTAATGCATTTTTGTTGAAATGCCTGCAGATGCTAAAGCTTCACATTGAACAAACGCCTAACACGCCGGAAATAATACTTTCCCCCGATGAGAATATTTTCTTGATCCGTGGTACATCTTCACCTGAGGATGTGCGTGCATTATACTATCCTGTCATAGAGTGGGTCAGGATTTTTGTCGATGATGTCATTGATGGTGAATACAAGATCTTTAATAAGAAGACTCCTCTTGATTTTCATATTGATCTTGCATATTTTAATTCCTCTTCAGCAAAATTTCTCTATGACATCCTTTCAGAGCTTAAGAGGATTCCTGCTGAAACCTGTCCTGTCGTTGTCAAATGGTATCATGATGTGGAAGATATTGACATGAAAGATGCCGGCAATGATATTGCCACACTGGTGGAAATGGAATTTATCTATATCCTAAAATCAAAAAGTTAATAATGAGAGGACAAAAGGACCTCTACGATCTGCTTGCAAAGCTCTACGATTAAATTTTCTTCTTACCCGTTTTATACACCGGCTGTTTCCATTCTTCCGCCGGTTCATATTTACTCAGGCTTGCCCATCGTATACCTCTTTTCTGGATTTCGAGAGCCTGCGGCACTTTGAAGTCGGCTGCAACATGCCCGAGTGACGAATAGAAGACGCGTCCCTTACCATATACTTTCTTCCAGACGACCGGTACAACATTGCCGCCTATCCAGGAGGCAT
>CAYNGW010000266.1:0-2381 GCA_964396955.1 uncultured Rikenellaceae bacterium
CCCGAAGTGATCAATGAGATATCCATATAGTTGGTGATTGTATCCAACAGGCGGTTGCTGCTTTCGAAAAGCATAGAAAGTGAGATCTGTTTTTCTTCTTCAGAGAGGTCGGTCTGAGACATAATTTCGGCAAAACCGAGTATGCCGTTCAGAGGTGTTCGCACCTCATGAGAAATATTGTTCAGGAATGTTGTTTTAAGATTATCGCTGGCTTCGGCTTTTTCCTTGGCAAATCTAAGCGCTTCAGTGGCATTTTTACGTTCGGTAATATCGTGCATACTCCCGATGATTTTTTCCGGGCGTCCATGTTTATCGAAGATGATCTTTGCCGAAATAGAACAGGGGATACTCGATTCATCGCGGTTTTTAAGAGTGATTCCAAAATCCGAAACAAATCCGTGGTCCCGTAAAACATTCAAAAGAGCTTCTCTCTCCATCGGATCAGAATAGTAATCATACATCGACTTCCCGATCAAATCGCCCCTTTTATACTGACCTTTCGACAAAATCTCAATTGAAGGACTAACTTCAAGGATCGTTCCTTCGATCGATGTTTCGTAGAACAAATCATGTACATTCTCAAAGATCCTCCGGTATTTTTCTTCGCTCTTTTGCAGCGTTATTTCAGCTTGCTTTCGATAGGTGATATCCCTTGAGATGCCGAATGTTCCAATAATATTTCCCTCTTTGTCTTTCAGAGGCATTTTGATAGTCGAAACCCATGTGTCAGGGCGATTTTGATGAGTCTCCTTCTCTTCTATACTTAATGGTTGTCCTGTCCGGATGATTGTCTGTTCATCCTCATATGCCTGCTTTGCATGTTCCTCGGTAAAAAAATCAGAGTCTGTCTTCCCCACTGCCTGACTGGGATCATCGAGTCCAAAGAATCTGGATTGAGCTTCATTGATCCTGATGAAACGGCTTTTAAGATCTTTGAAGTAGATATGGTCAGGAAGTGTATTCATCAGTGAATAAATCAGATACTCTTCCATTGCCAGAGCCTCCTCAGCATGTATTCTCTTGGTAATGTCCATTGCGATAAAGGTCACTCCTTTTGTCAGGTCATCTTTATCCAGAGGTGTTGAACTCAAAAATATGTTTAAAATTCTTCCGTCTTTACGTTTAAAATGAGTTTCAACTGATCCTGTACCTTTTTCAGCAATCTGCCTGTATTCTTCAAGACTGACAAATTCATATTCTTCCCGTGTAGGATAGACCATTTCAGAGGTTTTGCCTATATGCTCCTTACGTTCATAACCTGTCATTTTACAGAAAGTGTCATTAACCTCAATAATTACTCTGCCGACAACCAGTCCCATACCGACAGGAGCACAACTGAATATGCTTTGCAGCTTTTCCTCGTTTTCCTTCAATAATAGCTCGGCAGCCATTTTTTCAATCTGTATGCTGTGTTGTTCGAGAGCCTCTTTTACTGCAAAAGGGAGCCTTGTCATATGCTCTTTAATGACATAATCATCTGCCCCGGCTTTAATACATTCAACAGCAGTCTCCTCATTAATTGACCCTGTACAAAGAATGAACGGGATTTCAGGATTGAACTCTTTTACTTCCTTAAGAGCCTGCAAACCATTAAATGCAGGCATCATATAGTCAGAAATGATCAGGTCAGGCTTGAACTCATTAAGCGCTTTGATAAGATCCGTCCGGGTGCAAATTGTGGTGTATTCAAACTTTAATTCCTCCTTCCGCAGTTCCCGAACTGCCAGGTCGACATCTGAAGGAAGATCTTCAACAAAAAGGATTTTTAACAGGCTTTTATGTGTCATTTCAGTTTTTATTTTCTGTTTTATGTTGTTTCTGCAACTACAGTTTCAACCCTACAACAGTTATGTCATCAACCTGGTCTCCATTACCTTTCCAGCTATTATAAGTATCCAGAAGCATTTCTTTCTGAACCGCCAAAGGATTCTTATGATTCTTTAACAGGACTTCTCTAAACTGAGCCCGCAGGAATTTTTTCTCTTCCTGTCCGCCAAACTGATCCACAAATCCATCAGTAAAAAGATAAACAAGATCATCCGGTTTGGTTTTTATTTCCTGATGTGAAAAATCAAGAGTATTATCCTGGTAAGATAATGTCATTCTGTCTCCCATGAATTCAATGATTTCATTGTCACGAATGAGGTACATCGGATTAAATGCTCCCGAATAAACCAATGTTTTGCTTTTGAGATCATAACTGATTATTGAACCATCCATTCCATCTTTAACCTCCGAAATAATCCCCTTTTGTCCCAATGCTTCAATGATCTTTTCTCTTAACCGGTTTAATATTAAATGAGGTTCAATGATTTTTTCTCTGATAACCGTTTCATTTAACAGAGTGACTCCCAGAATACTCATGAATGCACCGGGAATCC
>CAYNGW010000267.1:0-2363 GCA_964396955.1 uncultured Rikenellaceae bacterium
GCGCGACACGCGTAATGCTCACAAAACTTTGTACCCGGACGGCAAAAAGTGCGCCCCCGTCTACGCTCCGCTTCGTCGGGGCACGCATACCCTCCTTGCACCGTGACAGCTTTCTGGCTAATCCCGAGTACTCGGGACTGCCCGGTGCTTGCGTCGGGTAACGCAACCTCCCTTTATTGCCGTGCCGTTGTGCACAAGTGTTTAAAAAAAAGTACTATCATGATAATAAAGACTTTAACTTTTGCAGCTCGTATCTTACAGTAGTTAACCACAAAACCTTACCATAATGAATAAGAAACTAAACCGCAGAAGTTTTCTTAGAAATACTTCAATTGGAGTTTTGGGAGCCGGATTATTTGGAAACGAGTGCCTTGCAACTAATATTAAGAATCAGAAAAATGAACTCCCAAGAAAATTAGTCTACCGCACACTTGGAAAGACAGGCATTAGAGTTCCTGTGATCGGAATGGGAATTTTAACTTCTGGTAGCCCTGCTTTGATTAAATCAGCACTTGATGCCGGAATAACTCACCTCGACTCTACCGCTGGACAGCCGCAACAGATACGGAATGAGGAAATGATAGGAGAGGTTCTGAAGGGATGGCCTCGGGAATCAGTTATCTATGGCACTAAAATCCACCTTCCCCAAGATTACAAGACGGGCCTCTACGAAAAAACGGCGACCGAGAAAGAATTTACTGAGTACCTCGATGCAGCCCTGAAGCGTTTACAAATGGACTATGTGGATATCCTGTACCATCATATGGTTTCCAGGAGAGAATCGGCATTCTATGAACCTGTCATGAAAGCCATGGAAAAGGCAAAAAAAGCCGGGAAAACCCGATTCCTGGGCATAACCAGCCATAGCAATGTACCAGAGGCAATTAATGCTGCTGTTGATTCGAAATTTTATGAGGTTGTTATGGCTTCATACAATCCCAGACAATTAAACAACCTTCAGGTCAAAGATGCTATTGCAAATGCAGCCAAGGCAGGATTGGGAGTCGTTGCTATTAAAGTAATAAGGGGAGATATTGAAGAAGGACAGAAACCAATAAATCCAAGCGCATCATTGAAATGGGTTTTGCAAGATACGAATGTGCATGCAACAGTACCCGGCTTCAGCAACTTTGAGGAGATGAATATCGACCTATCGGTTATGGAAGATCTTAGCCTTACCTCTGCTGAAATGAACGACTTGAAAAGAGAGGATTCTTACTCTGGCTTATTCTGCCAGGGTTGCGGCCAGTGTCTTCAAACCTGCAAGTCCAAACTGCCGATTCCTGATTTGATGAGGGCATATATGTATGTATACGGTTATCGACAACCAGCTCTCGCTCATAGCTTGCTAACATCTCTGAAGCTTCCTCATAAGGTTTGTGATGATTGTTCTTCCTGCAAGGTTGTATGCCAGAATGGATGGAACGTATCAGAGAAGATATGTGATATCGTCAGGCTAAAGGATGTACCGTCAAGTTTTCTAGTTTGATCTTTTATTAAGTGACAGACGTGAATTGCATAAATACCACAGATTTATTGTAAAAATAATATTTGATCATAATTCAAGCATAACGGACACAATTGAATTAATAAATCTTTATGAATCCACACCTGTGCACAACACCGCATATAGCCAATGGCGGGCAAAGCAAGTTGCTAATCTCAATATTTCAAGGGTAACTCAGTGCTACCTGGACACGTAACCGCTCCGAACTCCGCCACATGGCCATATGCGAAAACGTAGCGGCTATTTTGGGGACACAGGTAATCTGAATTAAATATTTCCGGACATGACAGCACCATTTTTAGTAACGAAATCACCGAAAAGCATTGGAATCGCAATACTCCTTACTCTTGTATTAGGTCCAATTGGACTATTTTATGCAAGCGTATCAGGTGGTCTGATAATGACTTTAACACCAATAATTCTTCTTTTGCTTCTCTATGCTGGCATTTTGCAAGAGAATAATATTTTAGTTGGATGGACATCAGGCCTTATAATAATTTTTCTATTGACTTATTGGCTGATAAACATTATTTGGGCAGTTATAAGCGTTAATAGCTACAACAAAGAAATTGAAGAGGATTCAAAAAGACAATTTGAGTTATGGGAGAGACTTCGTGAAGCCGACCAAAAACAAGTTGTAATAAATGTCAATCAAAAATCTCCAGATATAAATACACCAGGACAAAGTACAACAGTTTCAACTAAACCTAGTCTCCAAGAATGGGCAAAAAATAATCCAGGTAAATCAATTAATGATTACTATTCAAAATTTGGAAGATAATGTAGAAAGCTTTGACAAAAGACTCGAAAACGAAACAACCGCTAACACGGACAATATGGGTAAGTTGTTTGTCAC
>CAYNGW010000268.1:0-2358 GCA_964396955.1 uncultured Rikenellaceae bacterium
ATAAATCAGGCGTTATTGACCCTGTTAAGGTTGTCCGTGTTGCACTCGAAAATGCAGCATCAGTTGCAGGAATGTTCCTGACCACTGAAGCTGTCGTTGTCGAGGAAAAAGAAGAGCATCCTCCAATGCCACCGCAGGGTATGGGCGGCGGAATGCCGGGAATGATGTAGAATTACCCCCTGCCCCCTAAAGGGGGTTTAATGGGGGAAATTAAAGTGAATAAGAGCCGTCCCGAGTACTCGGGACGGCTCTGCACATTATAGCCCCCCTTCAGGGAGGGTGGGGGGTAAAAAAATTTATATATTTGCACCTGATTTCGAATCTGTTCCCCGATGAACAATATCCGTAATTTCTGCATCATAGCACATATCGACCATGGAAAAAGCACCCTGGCCGACAGACTCCTTGAAAAAACAAATACTATTACGGAAAGAGAGTTCCAGGAACAGGTTCTTGACGATATGGACCTTGAGAGGGAGAGAGGCATAACAATAAAAAGTCATGCCATCCAGATGGAATATTTTTTTGATGGGAATAAATACTTCCTGAATCTTATCGACACCCCCGGACATGTGGATTTCTCCAATGAAGTTTCAAGGTCAATTGCCGCATGCGAAGGAGCTCTCCTTGTAATTGATGCAACACAGGGAATACAGGCACAGACAATTTCAAACTTGTACATGGCTATTGATCACAACCTTGAGATAATCCCCGTTATCAATAAAATGGATATGGCTAATGCGATGCCGGAAGAGGTTAAGGATCAGATAGTTGACCTTGTCGGCTGTGACCGGGATGCTATTATTGAAACAAGTGCCAGGACAGGAATGGGTGTTGACAGGATTCTCAGTGACATTGTCAACAAGATCCCTCCGCCAAAAGGTGATCCCGATGCTCCCCTTCAGGCGCTGATTTTTGATTCAATATTCAATTCTTTCAGAGGCATAATTGCTTATTGTAAAATCATGAACGGCACATTAAACAGAGGCGGCAGAGTAAAATTTATGAGCACGGGACATGAATACAATGCTGAAGAGATCGGGGTGCTGAAACTTAAACAGGATCCCCGTGAAATAATGGGAACCGGTGATGTCGGATATATTATCACAGGTGTAAAAGTATCCTCCGAAGTCAGGGTCGGGGATACGATCACTCATGCAAAAAATCCATGCAGCAAAGCAATTTCAGGATTTGAAAATGTGAAGCCGATGGTTTTTGCAGGCATGTATCCTGTGGATGCGGATGAGTATGAGGATCTGAGAAGCTCAATTGAAAAACTTCAGCTCAACGACGCATCTCTTTCATTCATACCCGAATCCTCAGCGGCACTTGGTTTCGGATTCAGATGCGGATTCCTGGGATTACTGCATATGGAAATAGTCCAGGAACGGCTTGACAGGGAATTCAATATGGATGTAATTACCACTGTCCCAAACGTTTCATTCAAGGTTTTTACTACAAAGGGAGAAGAGGTAGATGTTCATAATCCGTCAGGTCTTCCCCCCGTCACGAATATTGATCATATTGAGGAACCCTATATAGTTGCCAAGGTAATAACTTTATCAGAATATGTAGGTTCAATAATGAAGCTCTGCATTGATAAGAGAGGTACGCTGAAAAACCATGTTCATCTTACACGGGACAGGGTTGAGCTTACTTTTGAAATGCCTCTGTCGGAGATAGTTTTTGATTTTTACGACAAGCTTAAGAGTATCTCAAAAGGATATGCATCATTCGATTATTATTACACATCATACCAGAAGGCCGACCTGGTAAGGCTGGATCTGCTTTTGAACGGTGAAATGGTTGATGCTCTTTCAACCCTTATTTACAGGGGGCATGCCTATGATTTTGGCCGCAAGATGTGCGTTAAACTCAAAGAGCTTATCCCTCGACAGCAGTTTGATATTGCAATACAGGCTGCTATCGGAGCAAAAATAATTGCCCGTGAAACGGTCAAAGCAGTCAGAAAAGACGTAACGGCAAAATGTTATGGCGGAGATATAACCAGGAAAAGAAAGCTTCTTGAAAAACAGAAGAAAGGGAAGAAGAGAATGCGTCAGATTGGAAATGTTGAGGTACCCCAGCAGGCGTTTCTTGCAGTTTTAAAACTCGATTAAGAGATCCCGGAGACTTGTTTTTAGCTGATAAGCTTATATCCTCTACCGTGAACATTAAGTATCCTTACTGACGGATCATTTTTCAGGTATTTCCGCAACCTGGTTATATATACATCCATACTCCTGGCATTGAAGTAGTTATCATCGATCCAGATCGACTTCAGAGCGAAATTCCGCTCAAGGATCTCATTCCCATGCTGGCATAGCAGTTCCAGCAGTTCAGATTCCTTTGTGGTAA
>CAYNGW010000269.1:0-2294 GCA_964396955.1 uncultured Rikenellaceae bacterium
ACCTGATGATGCACCTGTTATCCAGGCATATTTCCCGGAAAATATTTCATATTTCTTTTTCACTTCAGACTTGCAATCAGGTTTAGTAATTCGTCATGATTCTTCTTCAGGTTGAAATACTCTTCCTTTTTACCCCTCATATATTTTCTGATCCTGAAACCTCCGATGATCCGCCGGAAAAACAGAATATAGTTCCAGGTAAAAAGACCTGCAATGGGAAGGCTCAGAATTACCAGGGCAGCAAGCCACAAGGGAGAGATTAACACGAATGCGAGAATAATATACACTGGTACAAAAATAATTGCTATTCCCAGGGATATCCCGTACCTTATTGAACTATGGAACTGTGTATCCTGTATCTTGCGGATCTTCAGCTCAGGTATATACAGAAATGTAACGTTGAAAATATTACCGTAAAGAAACAATGGGAATGTAACAATTATTCCTATTATTCCGGCGATAAGTCCAATGAGCGGATGTCTCTTATTCTCAAGAAGCCTGTAGTCTATATTCAGTTCCTTCGCTTTCTGTTTTATCTGCAAGCTGAGGGAACATATCCTCTGGTAGACTGAAAAATCGCTGATTTTAAGTTTATTCAGCTTATCAATCAATATCCTGTCCCTGAAAAGCTTCGGGAATTTAATACTGTCACTGTAACGTCCGTTGATCATGCTTCTCAGCTCGTCAATTGCCTCGTAATCCTCCTCAGATTCAATATGGACCATCAGTTTTTTCATCTCGGAGGAAAGTTTATTTCTCAGCTCATTAAGCGCAATTTCCGGGCTCTTCCTGTAAAGCTCATGGTATTCTGATGTTTCTATAGGCTTCCCGTAAACAACAGTCAGTACCTGCCTGTACCTGCTGTAATTGGTAAACTCCAGTCCAACGGGTATTATTTTAATCTTAAGGTTGAAATCAGATGCCTCATCGGCCTGGAATGCCACCCTGCAAATGCCTTTTTTCAGCTGGCGGAGCCTTCTGAAACCGGCATGATCACCTTCCGGAAGGATAACGAGGCCGTTTTTATTTCGCAGGACATCAATTGTCTTGTCAAATATCTCATCATTTCCTTTCACAGTCCTGAAACCGTCCCTGATCCTGTATACAGGAAGTAACTTAATGAAATATAAAAGCGAGGCAATAAATTTTTTTCTGAAAATATCTGCCCGGGCAAGGAAAACCATTTGTCCCTTCGTTGTAAGAAGAACTGCAAGAGCGTCCATCAGGGCATTCTGATGGTTTGGGGCAAAAATCAGATGATCGTCATGGTTGATATGTTCCCGTCCCAGGACAATTACTTTTCTGTAAAAAACATTGTTGTGCCAGAGACCTGCAGCATACTTCAGCAGAGCATATTTTTTAGAATACTTTTCGATGTTCTCCTTACCCATTCCGGAATGAAAATATTAAGCTTTTAGCCTTCAGGAAGGCCGGTGGCTGATAAATAATTGTGCAAGTTAAAAAAATTGATTTTAAGTGTTCAGGAGACAGTTGTTTTCAGACGGATTTTATAAAATTATAAGTCTTTATACCACCATTATCATTCGTCAAATCCGTTTGCCCATCTGTCAATTATCCTTCTCTCTTTTTTTGTGGGACGTCCGCTCCCTTTTTTCCTGTAACCCGGAAATCCCGCCTGGCGCAATTTGAGCCTGGCTTTTTCGCTCTCGGGAGTCAAATCCTCGATGAAGTTAACGGTGAGCTTTGCAGAAACACGGTTTTCAACGGGCTCGGTAACCTTATAAGTATATGTTAAGGGGGGCTTTTTTACCGTCAGTATCTCATTCCTTCCAACCGTTTTTGAAGGTCTGGCAGTATTACCGTTTATGAGGATTTTTCCCTTTCTGCAGGCATCTGCTGCCTGGCTCCGGGTCTTGAATATTCTGACGGCCCAGAGAAATTTATCAATTCTAACAGATAGAATGTCAGTCATTTCTTTCCGTCATCCGGCGGGATCTTCCCTGCCTTATTAAATGCTGTCATGGTGAGTTCAGTACCAACAATACCGAAAGACCTTATCATCTCAATCACAATAGCAATTCTTTCTTCCATGAATTTCTTTTCCTCATGATCCCATGTTCCCAGCACATAATTGACCTGTGAACCTTTCCGGAAGCTGCTGCCAATGCCTATTCTGATCCGTGCATACTCGTTTGTCGCGAGTATGGTGCTGATATGTGCAAGGCCGTTATGCCCTCCGTCACTGCCTTTCGGCCTCATCCTGATACTACCCAGGGGAAGGGCAATATCATCAACAATAACAAGCAGGTTTTCAGCCGGAATCTTCTCTTTCT
>CAYNGW010000270.1:0-2265 GCA_964396955.1 uncultured Rikenellaceae bacterium
TGGGAATTGAAACAATGGGCGGTGTAATGACAAAACTGATTGAATCAAACACTACTATTCCGACAAAAAAAACCGAAGTGTTTACAACTGCTGCCGACGGACAACCCTCTGTTGAGATACATGTCCTTCAGGGAGAGAGGCCGATAGCTTCAGGCAATAAAACCATAGGACGTTTTCATCTTGATGGTATTCCACCAGCTCCCAGGGGCATTCCACAGATAGAAGTGACCTTTGATATTGACGCAAACGGTATTCTGCATGTTACCGCAAAAGACCGCGGTACAGGCAAAGAGCAAAGAATCAGGATTGAAGCATCTTCAGGATTAAGCGACGATGAAATAAAGAGAATGCGCGAAGAGGCACAGGCCAACGCAGAAGCTGACCGTCAGGCCAGGGAAAAAGTTGATAAAGTCAATACTGCTGACAGCATGATCTTTACAACCGAGAAACAGCTGCGTGAATTCGGAGATAAGATCCCTGCTGATAAGAAGCCGGCTATTGAAGATGCACTGGCAAAGCTTAAAGAGGCGCATAAAAGCCAGGATATTGCTGCAATCGACAAAGCACTTGCCGACCTTAATGCCGTATGGCAGTCAGCTTCCGAAGAGATGTATAAAACAGCTCAGAATACCGGACAAACCACTTCGCAGCCCGGACCGGAACGGCCAGGCCAGGGGCAGACCGGTGATAGTTCAAAATCAGGTAATGATGAGGTAACTGATGTCGATTTTGAGGAAGTAAAATAATAACTTAATAAAAACGGCGGTTCTGAAACTTTTTAACCGCAAAGTTCGCAAAGGTTTAGCAAAGCACGCAGAGGGAAATCCTTTGCGGTTATTTTTTTGTACTTTTATAATGGATTTTTCGTTTCCTGAATATGAATTTTAAAATAATCACAGTAGTCTCAATGCTGGCCTTTTCGGTTACGGTAATCTGCCAGACCGGATCCGGCATTAACAAAACTGATGAGCAGGGCAGGAAACAGGGCCATTGGATGAAGAAATATCCCCACGGTACCATTCAGTATGAGGGGGAGTTTAAAGATGATCACCCGGTTGGAGAATTTAAGAGATATTATGAAAACAGCAAACTGAAATCGGCGCTTATCTACAGCAGCGACGGGAATGAAGCTGATGCAACAATATTCCACCCGAATGGTTTCATTTCATCAAAGGGCAAGTATATAAACCAGCTTAAAGAAGGTACATGGAAGTTCTATTCATCATCAGTTGAAGGCTATCTCATTAATGAAGAAGAATATAAGGGAAATCTGAGAAACGGACCGTCAGTGAAATATTACCCCGATGGCACAGTTGCAGAAAGACTGAATTATGTAAGTGATAAACGTGAGGGCGAATGGCTTCAGTATCATACAAATGGCAGATTATTCCTCAGGTCATTCTTTTCAGGTGACGTGCTCAATGGCAAATTTGAGGTATGGTTTGAAGACAGGACAATTGAGTACTCAGGATTCTACAAAAACAATCGCAGGGAAGGCACATGGCTTCTTTATGGCCGGGACGGGAACCTGATGTACAAAATGGACTACGTTGGTGGTGTCACAAATGACCGTCAGATGGATATTGATGTTTCAAACTATCTTGATAATCTTGAAAAAAACGCAGGGAAAATTGATGACCCCGAGAAAACGGGGGAAATAAGATAATGACTGATGTTTTTTCTTTGAAGAAGGCAGGGATCAAAGCTTTATTTGTCCTGGTTTTTATTTCCACATTCATTGTCTCATACGGCCAGGAAGAGCAATTCAATTATTTCTACAGGATATATTTTACGGACAAAGGCGAATACAGCACCTCTGACTTTTCTGCATCGCAGCTTCTTTCAGAAAAGGCGCTTAACAGAAGGACCAGGGCTGAAATACCTGTTCCGGATACAAGGGATCTTCCGGTTTTTCACGGTTATCTTTCCGGAATTTCATCGCTTGGACTGACTTTGCATTGCACATCAAAATGGATGAATACAGGTTTGTTTAAAACCAGCCTTCCATACGTGGCAGATGTAAAGATGGTTAAAAATCCTGCGGGTAAAAGTGACCATGCCGATAAGCTTGATTTTCCCACAGAGATGGCTGATTATCCTCCTTATGATGGCGATAGCGTGATCTCAGTGGGTGCCGGCACATTTATCCATAAAATCATTAAGCTCAGCAACTGATCATGGAAGAAAGGCTCTCATTAACCGAACTGCAACTTATTATAAAGGATTCCCTTTACATGGCCCTGCCGGATATGTACTGGGTTGTGG
>CAYNGW010000271.1:0-2251 GCA_964396955.1 uncultured Rikenellaceae bacterium
GGCGTTTACTGGATTCAACAATATGATCCATCTGGTCTTCAAAGATTGATTTGCTATCATACAAAAGACGTCCGATCAGTGTGCTCTTACCATCATCCACACTGCCGGCTGTTGTAAACCTCAGCAAACTCTTGTACTTGCTTTCTCCGTTAATTCCCATTCATTATTGAATTTAATATTCTATCCTAATCGATCAGAGTACAGTGCACAATTCAAAATTATTACTCTATGCCCTCTGCCCTGCGCCCTGCGCTAAAAATATCCCTCCTTTTTCCTGTCTTCCATCGCCGCTTCCGATCTCTTATCGTCGTACCTACCACCTCTTTCAGTAACTCTTGTTGCTGCTATCTCACTGATGATATCTTCGAGATTATCGGCTTTCGATAATGTGACACCCGTGCATGTAATATCGCCGATAGTACGGCATCTGACATCAGTTTCATATACTTTCTCGGTTGGTTTGAGCTGCATGAACGGTGCCCATGCAAGGTAAACTCCGTTCCGCTCAAATATTTTGCGGCGATGTGTATAATAAAGGTCAGGCAATCTGATTTTTTCCTTCATGATATATTGCCACACATCCAGCTCTGTCCAATTGCTTATCGGGAAAACCCTGAAATGTTCTCCCATATTCTTATGACCATTGAAGATGTTCCATAGTTCCGGTCTCTGGTTCTTCGGATCCCATTGTCCAAATTCATTCCTGTGTGAGAAGAATCTCTCCTTAGCCCTTGCTTTTTCCTCATCGCGGCGGCCTCCTCCGATGGCGACATCTATCTTCAATTCTTCAATGGCATCCAGAAGGGTGACTGATTGAGCCTTGTTCCTGCTGGCATTTATTCCGGTTTCTTCCTTTACTTTGCCATGATCAATAGAATCCTGTACCAGCTTGACTATCAGCTCAACTCCAAGCTCCTTTGCCAGGTCGTCCCTGAAAACCAATGTCTCTTCGAAGTTATGACCGGTGTCAATATGCATCAGGCTGAATGGCATCTTTGCCGGCCAGAACGCTTTCTTTGCAAGATGCACAAGCACAATCGAATCTTTGCCCCCGGAAAAAAGGATAATCTTCTTTTCAAACTGGGCAGCGACCTCTCTCATTACAAATATCGCCTCATCTTCAAGCTCTTTGAGGTGTTCGTCGTTTATTTTCATTTGTATTTTTTTTATCTCTTACCTTATATTTACCCACCCCTTGTCCCTCCTGAGCGGATCGTTATTATTCCATTATACCTTTGCGCCTTTACGCCATTGTGCCTTTTATTTTACATGAAGTCCGCATTCTTTCTGATCGTCTGCTTCCCACCACCATCTGCCTGCACGGAAATCCTCACCAGTTTCAATTGCCCTGGTGCATGGTTCACAGCCTATGCTTACAAATCCTCTGTCATGGAGTACGTTATATGGTACCCTATTCTGGTTTGTAAATTCCTTTACCTCATCGAAAGACCAGTTGAAAAGAGGATATATTTTAATTAACTTTCTATCCTCATCGTATTCCAGCCAATCCATATGACTTCTGTTGTCGGATTGGTCGGCCCTTATTCCTGAAATCCAGATCTTCATGCCCTCGAGTGCTCTGTTCAGAGGGACTACTTTCCGAAGCTGGCAGCATTCCTTCCTGTTTTCCTTTGAATAATAGAAGCTATATGGTCCTTTTTGAGTAACCATATTCTCAACTGCCTCATGATCAGGTAAATAAACACTTATTTCTTTCTGGTATTTCTTAAAGGTCTCATTAAAAACTTTATGAGTTTCCGGAAATAATCTTCCAGTATCAAGTGTTGCAACTTTAATAGGTATATCATTCTCAAAAATGATATGTGTCAGAACCTGATCTTCAATTCCAAAGCTTGTAGTGAAAATAACTTTAGCAGGAAAGGTTAAAGCAATTAGCTTTAATTGATCTGCAACTGGTTTATTTTCAAGTTGCTTTTTTAACTCTTTTATGTCCATTCCGAATTTGTGTATTAACTAAAACTACCTGATAAATAATCCTTTGTTAACTGCTTCCTGGGATTATTAAAGAATTCCTCCGTTGGTCCTACTTCAATTACTTTTCCCAGGTACATAAAAACGACATAATCTGCAATACGTCTTGCCTGCCTTAGAGTATGTGTCACAAGAATAACAGTATATTTTTCTTTCAGCTTAATAAACAGCTCTTCAATTTTTTTTGTTGAGAGCGGATCCAGGGAGGAAGTAGCTTCATCTCCCAGTATATATTCAGGTTCAATGGCAAGACCTCTTG
>CAYNGW010000272.1:0-2242 GCA_964396955.1 uncultured Rikenellaceae bacterium
TTTCCTTGGTGCGCTTTTTTGCTGCGTTGGCTGCTATACCAAGCAATCCCAAAGCCGCCAGGAAAATTGACAACCCGGTAAAGCCGGTAAATATTACAGCCAGTTTTGTATCTGCATTCATTTGAGCCAGATATGTATCGCTGGTAAACCTGCAATTAAAGGGATCGTCCGGGTAAAACAGGTCCCATTTTTGTTTTATGGCTTCAATAGTGGATTGTGTATCTGCATTCCCCAGCAGAATAGAGATGTATCCTACATCATATTTACATTTGTTTTCATTTAATAACAACAAAGGTTCAATTGGTTTCCGAAGCGATTCCTGGTGGAAATCTTTAATTACCCCAATTATCTTGTAAGGACTTTCCGGTATTGTTAAAAAGTCGTTTACACTGACCATTACATACTGTCCAACCGAGGCTTCAGGATTGTTATAACCCAGTTTATGCGCGGCTTCTTCGTTTACAATTATTTGGTAGTAACCTATTCTATCGTCAATTTTAAACATTCTGCCTGCAATTAAAGCAGGGTTGAATACATCCCCGTACCAGTGATCAATCGTCAGGATTCCAAAATTGTCTCCCTTTTTTTCAGGGTGGCCGGTCATATAGACCGAGTTGCTGTGGAAATTTATTTCTTTTCCGGGAATGCATGAATTTACAGTAACACCTTTTACTCCGGGAATCTGATTTATATCTTCCATGAAAGCTTTCAGTTTATCGAATGCACCGTTCTTCTTTATCATGCTCATCGGAGTATAAGTATAAATTGTGTTTTGAATATTAAGCCCGATATTCTTCTTTTTCATGTACTTAACCTGAAGGATGACTACTGTGCTGGCAATCAGCAATCCGATTGACGCAGCAAATTGAAATACAACCAGATTCCTGCGCAGGCTAAAACTGTCGTTTTTCTGAATAAAATTTTTTGATAATAATGATTGAGCTTTTTTCGGGAATATAAAAATCGATGGATATAAACAACCAATAACAGCTCCAAGTATAAAGGTTCCGGTAAAGCCAAACAGATATGTGCCAACCGTAAGGGATGAAGAAATGCCCAGGTATTGACTTAATTGTTCACGTATTGTCAAAAAGAAAACAAATGCCAACACCATCCCTGCAAGATTAATCAGAGCCGATAGCAGGAAAACCTGTAATGTAAGATTCGAAAATCCGGCGCCGGCAATTTTTTTCAGACCCACTTCTTTGGACCTTTCTATTGATTGAGTAATCTGGAAGTTGATAAAAATAACCCAACTCATCAACAGGATAAGAAAGGCAATAATATTCAGGGCTATTATTGTATTCCGGTCGGAATTTGGTGATAATTCATTTTCAAGGTGCGAATCGAAATGGATAGATTTTATGGGCTGTAAAATAAATTTGGATTTTTCCCCATTAGTAAGAAGGTGCTGAGTGTATTTCTGATAAATCTGGTCAAAGTCTTGTATTATAGAAACAATATTGCTGTTACTTTTTAAACGTATATATGAATATGACTGAGGATTCTGCCATAACCAAATGGTTAATGGAGAGGGCTCATTAGAACCTTCAACCTGTTCAATTCTGAGTGTTGACGTATTGGCGTCAAAATGCCTCATATAATAAAAGAGTGACTCCCGGGAAATAAGGAAATCTATTTTTAAATGACTGTTTAACGGGAAATCTTTGAAAACTCCGGCAACAATAAATTCCCATCCTTCATTCAGTTTGAATCGCTCATTGAGAGGACTATTTGTCCCAAATAATTGAATAGCTGCTGATTCCGAAATAACCGCAGATTGTAAGGTTGGGAACGGGTCCTTACCTGACCCTGCTATAAAAGCACAATTAAAAACTGAAAAAAAGCTTGTATCACCCCAAAAGAGTTTTACATCTTTTAAATAGTTGTCATGTGTATAAGCAGTTACAATGTCCGCCCAAAGCCCGGTTGCAGTCTGTAACTCCGGAATTTCGTTTGTTATCACTCGCGAAAGGCCGGCATAATTGTTTGCAGAGCTGGTTGTATTCCCGTTTTTCAGGGTCTTTTCCAGTGCAATCCGGTAAATATTTTCTGACTCATTCCACGATTTATCAAAGCTCTTTTCGTACTGAATATAGAATAGTATAACCATAAATGAAGCCATTCCAACCGATAGTACCAGGATGCTAAGGAATGTCAACAATTTCTGTCTGCTTAAAGTACGAAAAACAATCTTGAGATCAGTAATATACATAAGTTTTGAAATTTATGGATATGATAG
>CAYNGW010000273.1:0-2217 GCA_964396955.1 uncultured Rikenellaceae bacterium
ATTGATTATTCAATGTCGGTCATTGTTTCGAGGGCATTACCTGATGTGAGAGACGGGCTTAAGCCGGTACATCGCAGGGTACTATACGGAATGTCGGAGCTTGGAGTGTTATCGAACAAACCTTACAAGAAGTCGGCGAGAATAGTGGGAGAGGTGCTTGGTAAGTATCATCCGCATGGCGATTCATCAGTATATGAAGCTATGGTAAGGATGGCACAGGAATGGTCATTAAGATATCCGCTGGTAGACGGGCAGGGAAACTTTGGCTCAGTTGACGGCGACAGTCCTGCAGCAATGCGGTACACTGAAGCAAGACTCAAAAAAATAGCAGAAGAGACTTTATCCGACATAGACAAGGAGACAGTTGATTTCCAGCCAAATTTTGATGATTCACTCACTGAACCGGTCGTTCTTCCTACTCGGATCCCGAACCTGCTGGTAAACGGGGCTTCCGGAATTGCTGTTGGCATGGCAACAAACATGCCTCCTCATAATATCTCCGAGATTGTCGATGCTACTGTCGCTTATATAGATGACAACAATATCACAACAGATGAGATACTTAAATATGTCAAGGGCCCCGATTTTCCGACGGGAGGGATCATTTATGGCGAACAGGGCATCAGGGAAGCCTGTGAAACCGGCAGGGGCAGGATAGTAATAAGGGCTAAAACCGAAACAGAACTGACTCATTCAGGCAGGGAATGCATTATTGTTACTGAAATTCCCTACATGGTAAATAAGGCTGAAATGATCCGCAAGATCGCTGACCTTATAAATGAAAAGAAGCTTGAAGGCATTTCATATATCAATGATGAATCGGACCGGAACGGAATGCGGATCGTAATCATACTGAAAAAAGATGCCAGCGCGAATATCGTTCTTAATCACCTTTATAAATATTCCTCACTGCAGACTACATTCAATGTCAACAACATTGCACTTGTGAAAGGACGGCCAAGAACGCTCAATACCAGAGATCTTATCCATTATTTCGTAAAGCACCGTCACGATATTGTCCTGAGAAGGACCAGGTATGACCTTGATCAGGCTGAGAAAAGAGCGCATATACTTGAAGGGCTGATAATTGCCAGTGATAATATTGACGAGGTAATTGCTCTCATCAAAGCTTCTCAAACCCCCGACATGGCCAGAGAAAAACTCATGGAGCGGTTTGCTCTTTCAGACATACAGGCAAGGGCAATTGTTGAAATGAGGCTTCGCCAGCTTACCGGCCTTGAACAGGAAAAACTGCGTTCGGAGTATAAGGAAGTAAAAGACCTTATTGAGTACCTGAAGAGCATCCTTGCCAGCGTCGACCTGCAAATGAAGATAATAAAGGATGAACTGCTGGAGATAAAGGAAAAATACGGAGATAAAAGACGCACTGAAATAGTCCCGAATGCAGAGGAGTTCAATCCGGAGGACTTTTATGCAGACGAGGAAATGGTCATCACAATATCTCACATGGGCTATATTAAAAGGACTCCGCTGACTGATTTCAGAAGGCAGAACAGGGGCGGAACAGGAGCAAGGGGAGGTACAACCAGGGATGAGGATTTTATTGAGCACCTCTATATAGCAACCATGCACAATACAATGCTTTTCTTTACAAGCAAGGGGAAATGCTACTGGCTCAAAGTTTACTATATACCCGAAGGTTCCCGCACCTCAAAGGGAAGGGCAATGCAAAACCTTATCAACATAGAGGCTGATGATAATGTAAGAGCATATATCAATGTCCTTAATCTGAGCGATGCGGATTATATCAATAATAATTATATCGTGCTCTGCACACAGAAGGGGATCATAAAGAAGACATCCCTGGAGGCTTATTCCAGGCCAAGAGCCAATGGGGTGAATGCAATTACCGTCAGAGAAGGCGACGAGCTTCTTGAAGCCAGGATGACCAACGGCAAGCATCACATCATGCTGGCTGTAAAATCAGGACGTGCAATCAGGTTCCCGGAAGCATCAGTCAGACCTATGGGAAGGACTGCATCAGGAGTAAGGGGAATAAGGCTTGCAGATGAGAAAACCGATTTCGTTATCGGGATGATAACAGTTGAGAACAAGGAAAAGGACATCCTTGTAGTTGCTGAAAAAGGATATGGAAAGAGGTCAGACATAGATGGTTACAGAATTACCAACCGGGGAGGAAAAGGAGTGAAGACCATTAATATCACAGAAAAAACCGGTTCTCTGATAGCCCTGAAG
>CAYNGW010000274.1:0-2198 GCA_964396955.1 uncultured Rikenellaceae bacterium
TTTTCTAACTTTTTTCATTGAACTTCTGTTTATTTTATTTGTGAAAATGCCATTAATCGTCTTAACCGCGCAACAGCGGTATTGAAATCAGTTATGGCTTCAACCCGTCTAAGTTCATAGTCAAGCGTTTGCTGACGTACGCGAAGAACATCGGTTAGTCCTGATGAAGATGTTGAGAACCTTTTTAATATCAGATCAAATGATTTTGAAGCCAGCTGATATTGATTTTCATATAGTTTTACCCGGCGCTCTGAATCCTGGTACAATTGAACTGCCTCGTAATACTCATTCTGCAATGAATTGGTCGTTGCCTGGTAATTTTGTGAAGTGGCTGTCTTTAAAAGATCAGCTTCTTTGGCCATGGCATTATATTTTTTCCTGTAAATCGGCAGCGTTACAGTAACCATTGGCATGACCATATCCTTCCCATTCATCGAAGATGTTGACATTTCGTTTTTGCCGATTAGTGAATAATTCAAACCTAAACCGACCATTGGATAGCTCATTGAGGTAACCATTTTTTTACGAGCATCAATTGATCTCTTTTCAAATTCCAGCATGCTAAGCATTGGATTTTTTGCCAACATGCTGTCTGAAACGACTGTCAGTAATAGTCCCTGTGAATCAGTAGCCAGAGTGTCGTCAGTGAAAACCGGAGAAACAGGCAGCCTGTTGAGGTAACTGTTAAACCGGGCAATTATGCTTTGTTCCTGATTTTTAAGTAAAGCAATGTTGTTTTCAAGTTCCCCTGTTTCTATTTGGATCCTGTACAAGTCGGCAAGACCCGAGCTACCCGATTGAGTGGAACCGGAGGACATGCTTGTGGCAGAAGATGTTGTCCCTGCGCTTCCTGATGGCGCTGATTTAAATCTTACCAGGGCAAGACGTTCAATTATTTTCAGAATTTCAATATTTTTTTCTGAAATACTGATATCCTTCTGAATCTTATATAATTCGTACCAGGTTCGCTGGACGTCATAAAAAACCTGCAATTTTGCATCACGGAAAAGTTCAAATTTTGCATTCGCCATAAGGCTCATTTCATCTTTGGCATTCTTAAGAACGCCAAACCATGGAAACATCTGCATTAATCTGATGTCAGCCACCTGGTTTCCGCTTATCAATTCCATTGGTTTCAGAAATACACCAAGGCTTAACTCAGGATCGGACAGACTGCTAACCTGTGGTACTTTTTGCAATGCAGCCTGATATTCGCTGAATTTTTGCTGTACAGTCGGATTGTTTTTCGCAGCAATCTCGAGATATTGAAGAAGCGAATCCGGATTCTGTTGGCTGCTACCAGTAACCCAACTGCCAATTGTCATAAATGTAATTAGTAGTGTTCTATATGCTGTTGTTTTCATCTTCCAATTGATTATTTATAGTTTGAACAGCTGTTTTATGTTTATGACTTACTTCTCCTTCCCTCCACATAGCCTGGAACAACGGGACAACAAAAACTGTCATTACCTGAATTATCATTCCACCGAACATTGGAATTGCCATAGGAACCATTATATCAGCTCCTTTTCCTGTTGATGAAAGAACCGGCAGCAGGGCAATAACTGCGACAGCTGAAGTCATCATTGCGGGACGAACACGTTTTTTCCCGGCAAGTACAACTGCTTCACGTACATCATGCACGGTTTCCGGCTTCATATCTTCGAAGACCTGGTGAATGTAGGTGCCCATTATTACCCCGTCGTTGGTCGCAATCCCGAACAGGGCTATAAATCCCACCCATACTGCCACACTAAGATTAATTGTGTGCATCTGGAACATGTCGCGAAGGTTTAGTCCCTCAATAGAAAAATTCATGAACCAATCCTGCCCGTACAACCAGAGCATCAAAAATCCACCCGAGAAAGCAACAAAAACACCGGAGAAGTGAATAAATGATGCAGTAATTGTGCGGAATTGGAAGAACAATAAAAGAAAAATCAATATTAAGCTTATTGGGATAACTAATGCCAGTCTTTTTGCAGCTCTTATCTGATTTTCATAATTACCTGCAAATTTGTAAGTAACTCCCGGAGGAAGCATTATTTCTCCCGAGTCAATTTTCCCTTTTATAATTTTAGCAGCGTCTTCTACCACATTAACTTCGGCTTTCCCTTCCAGTTTATCAAAAATCACATAGCCAACAAGGAAAGTGTTTTCGCTCCTGATCATCTGGGCACCGCGGGTGTAATCAATAT
>CAYNGW010000275.1:0-2171 GCA_964396955.1 uncultured Rikenellaceae bacterium
GGTTTATTTGCTGTAAATTCTTTCCATTTGTTTTCAATCTCACTAATGGTCTTTGAATAATTATTGGCTGATATCTTAACAGTCAGATATCTCATACCACACAAAACGTTATCAGTATTTAAACAGAATAAATATGAACCTATTTGATTACGTAGTGATTCGAAATTGAAATTTTTCACTACCCCTATTACCTGTAAATAATTTACCCTGCCTGAGTCTCCTGGCCGCATGAATCTTGCCTTTTCCAGGTTAGTTATACCAAGATTCTTAACAGCAGTTTCATTGATCAGACATGCTTGCTGATCGGTGGTAAATGATTCATTAAAGGATCTTCCTGACACAAGGGTCATTCCATAGGTTTCCAGATAGTCATAATCTATCCAGTTGGTCTCCATCAGGAAGGTCTCGTCTTTCTTTCCCTCCAAGTTATAACCATCATTATAGTTGTTCCGGCCCGGAACATCTGTTGAGCTGGCAATATTAATGACTCCGGGAATCCCCCGTAAGGACTCTTTAAAGGATTTCGCTTTTGTTCCAAGAGCTTCAGCCTTGTTTATTACTATTAGCTGCTCTTTATTGAATCCGAGATCTTTATTAAGCATATATCTTATCTGCCTGTACATAACTATTGTGCCAACAATCAGCAGAATAGAAACAGTGAACTGAAAAACGACCAGTACTCTCCTGAGCCGGCCGTTTTGCAAACTGTTTTTCACACTACCCTTCAACACTTCATAGGGGCTGAAAGATGAAAGAAAAAGGGCAGGATAGCTCCCTGCAAGAAAACCGACAACCATAGAGAAAAGAATCAGAACAGGAATTGTGTACCAGTTTGTGAAAAGATTTAGTGTCAGGTTTGCACCCAGTAAATTATTAAAATAAGGAAGGGTTATTTTTATAAAAATCAAGGCAAAAATCAGTGATATAAATGACAGGATAAAAGATTCTGACAGGAATTGTGTAATGAGCATCCCTCTTGAGGAACCTCCGATCTTTTTTATTCCAACTTCTTTTGCCCTTCTGGAAGACTGTGCAGTTGAAAGGTTCATGAAATTAATTGCTGCTATTAAAACAATAAGTATTGCTATGCTCCCGAATATCTTCAGATATTTTGGATTACCTGCTTCTTTAAACTCCTGCTGAATTGACGGATCAAGGTGGATATCTGTAAGATTCTGCAAATAATACCCGTATTTGTTTCCCTGGGCGACGGAATCATTGATCGATATTCCCAGAAATTGCTGGTCTTCAGGTCCTACATATTTAATTAATAATTCAGGGATTTTCTCATCCACTGTCTCATAGCTTGAATTTGGCTTTATTAGCAGGTAAGTGCTGAAACTGTTTCTTATCCATGCCGGATCATTTGACTTTGGGTTGGTCATAAATGAGGAGATGATGTTAGCCTCAAAATGTGAGTTCCCAGGGATATCTGCCATTACTCCGGCAACTGTATATCTTACTGTGTCTTCCCCTATCTTCAGGATTTTGTCAATCGGGTTCTCATCACCAAATAATCTTTTTGCCGTTGACTCTGCAAGTACTAGTTTCCGTGGTGAATTGAGAAGATTCTTAAGATCTCCTTTTAAAACGGGTATTGAAAAGAAATTAAAAAAAGAGGAATCTGCTTCAACCAAATGCTCCTCTGTAAAAGACTGGTTATTATACTCAACTATTGTAGGCCCTCTTCCTTTCATTCTCAGGAAATCTTCTATTTCAGGAAATTCCTTTAGCATTGTAGGGCCAATAACTGCTGAGGCTGAGGCTGCAGTAATTTCCTGACCTCCGATTTTGAAGTTAAGGATCAGCCTGAAAATCCTGTCTTTCTTAGTATTAAACCTGTCATAACTTGCTTCATTTATTACAAAAAGCGCAATAAGAAGGCTGCAGGCAATACCAATCGAAAGGCCCATGACATTAATAATAATATATGCACGTTGTCTTTTGAAAGACCTTAAACTGTGTTTGATCAGATTGTTTAGCATATATATCCGTTTTAAAAGGGTTTGCTTAGGTTATTCATTTCTTAAAAAATATCCATATACTCTTATACTGCCTTAAATCTCGTTTAATAGACATAGAAAAAACACTAATGCTGCATTAAGGGTATTTCATTCAACTTTAGGAACTTCTGCCAGGTTAATGTAATAACTGGACAGTTTTGCCGCATC
>CAYNGW010000276.1:0-2130 GCA_964396955.1 uncultured Rikenellaceae bacterium
CACTCAATGGCTGAACGTCTTGCCGCTGAACTGATGGCTGCTTATAAACTTGAGGGAGGAGCTTATAAGAAAAAAGAAGATACTCACAGGATGGCTGAAGCCAACAAGGCTTTTGCTCATTTCAGGTTTTAATTGTTGACAACAGCAGCAGGTAAATGGATCAGAATCTGAAATATACCAGGAACATCGGGATCATGGCCCATATCGATGCCGGGAAAACCACAACGACGGAACGTATTCTGTTCTATACCGGTCGTACCCATCGGATGGGAGAAGTACATGACGGGAATGCCCAGATGGACTGGATGATCCAGGAACAGGAAAGAGGGATTACAATAACATCTGCTGCAACAACAACTTTCTGGAAATATAATAATGAAGATTATAAGGTCAATATCATTGATACCCCCGGACATGTCGATTTTACAGTTGAAGTAGAACGGTCTTTGAGAGTTCTTGACGGCGCGGTTGCTGTTTTTTGTGCTGTCGGAGGTGTTGAACCCCAATCTGAAACGGTATGGAGACAGGCGGATAAATATGGTGTGCCCAGGATTGCTTTTATTAATAAGATGGACCGCGCCGGTGCTGATTTCTTCGGCGTTGTGCACCAGATCAGGGCAAAACTCGGAGCTCACCCTGTTCCGGTCCAGATACCTATAGGTTCAGAGGAGAATTTTGTGGGCGTGATCGACCTCGTTAAAATGAAAGCAATTGTTTATTACAATGACGAGAATCTGGGTGCCAAATTCAATGTAGAAGAGATCCCTGAAGACCTTTATGATGAAGCAGAAGAGTGGAGAGGAAAACTGGTTGAAGCCATCGCTGAGGTTGATGATACTCTTCTGGAGAGGTTTATTGAGGATCATGAATCAATTTCTGCCGATGAGGTTCTGACAGCCTTAAGGAAATCAACAATATCCGGGACCGCTGTACCTGTGATTTGCGGAGCTGCCTTTAAAAATAAAGGGATACAGCTCCTTCTTGATGCTGTCGCCGCGTTTCTTCCTTCACCGGTTGATATCGGAGCAATTACAGGTACTGACCCCAGGAATGATAATGAGATTACTCGTGAGCCGGACGATGAAGCACCATTGTCGGCTCTCGCATTTAAAATAGCTACCGATCCGTTTGTGGGTCGTCTTGCATATCTTCGCATTTATTCGGGTATTCTTCATTCGGGGGACACTGTTCTGAATATGCGTACAGGTAAAAGGGAGAGGATAAACCGCCTCTTCCAGATGCATGCCAACAAACAGAATCCGAAAGAAAGCATATCGGCTGGAGATATTTGTGCAGGAGTGGGATTCAAGGATCTGAAGACGGGAGATACGCTCTGTGCAATACATAAGCCGATTTTACTTGAATCTATGGATTTTCCGGAGCCGGTTATTGGTATCGCTATTGAGCCCAGAACACAGGCAGACGTTGATAAGCTTTCACTGGCACTCAATAAGCTGGCTGAGGAAGATCCGACATTCCAGGTGAAAATTGATCCCGACAGCGGGCAGACAATCATCCATGGCATGGGTGAACTGCACCTGGAGATCCTCATTGACCGTCTGAGGAGGGAGTTCAACGTGGAATGCAACCAGGGTCCGCCCCAGGTGGCATATAAGGAGGCTATCACATCTACTGCCGAGTTCCGGGAAGTGTTTAAAAAACAGACCGGAGGAAGAGGTAAATATGCGGATATTACTATTGAATTATCACCCACTGATGACGGAATAAGAGGCCTCCAGTTCCTTAATGAGATTAAAGGAGGGAACATTCCGAAGGAATATATTCCTTCAGTGGAAAAGGGATTCCGTGAGGCAATGTCAAACGGACCGCTTGCCGGATTCCCGCTCGATAGTCTTAAAGTTGTTCTCAAGGACGGTTCTTTCCATCCGGTTGACTCTGATGCCCTTTCATTTGAAATTGCCGCGAAACAGGCATTCAGGCGTTTTGCAGGGAAATGCAATCCCGTTCTGCTCGAACCTGTAATGTCGACAGAAGTGGTCACTCCTGAAGAATATGTGGGCGATGTTATAAGCGATTTTAACAGGAGAAGAGGCAAGGTGGAAGGTATGGAATCGAAAGCAGGCTCAAGGGTTATCAGGGCAAAAGTACCTCTGGCAGAGAAATTTGGTT
>CAYNGW010000277.1:0-2121 GCA_964396955.1 uncultured Rikenellaceae bacterium
AAAACTTAAATAAGTAGCAACTTAGGTTAAATAGTTGAATAATGTTGAAGCGGGTTGAAAAAGGTTGAAGAGAGTTGAAGGGTGTTGATTAAGTGTCTCCAAAATGCTTAATAATTTAGAAAAAGCCGCCTGCAACAGATAAACTTTATAAACCCTCTTCAACCCCCTTAAACTCCCTTCAACCCCCTTCAACATAAAATTACTATTTTTATAAACTTAAATATATTTGGGTTGAAGAAACTCATCATCCTCACGGGAGCCGGTATGAGCTCCGAAAGCGGCATCCGCACTTTCAGGGAAGCAGGCGGATTATGGGAGGAATATGATGTCACTGAAGTAGCATCTCCCATGGGCTGGTGGAAAAACCGGGACCTGGTCTTACGTTTTTATAATGAAAGGAGAACACAGCTTGCTTCATGTGAACCCAATGCCGGACATAAAGGTGTGGCAGAGCTTGAGAAACATTTTGATGTTTATGTAATCACTCAAAACATAGATAATCTCCATGAGCGTGCAGGAAGCACAAAGGTTTTACATCTGCATGGCGAGCTTACAAAAGCAAGAAGCACAGCAGATCAATCTCTGATTTATGATATTGGTTATAAAGAAATCAATTCAGGAGATAAATGTGAAAAAGGGAGTCAGCTTCGCCCGCATATTGTATGGTTTGGAGAGGCTGTCCCGATGATGGATGAGGCAATAAGGATAACTGAAACAGCAGATATTTTTGTTGTGATCGGCTCATCATTAAATGTATATCCTGCAGCCGGTTTGATTGAATATGCACCCCGTCATGCATCATTATGGCTTATTGATCCGAATGAGGTTACTGTTCCGGCTTACATAAAGGTTGAGGTAATCAAGACAAAGGCTTCGGAGGGTGTGACCACTTTAACACAAAGATTATTATCAATAATATAATTCAGCTGACTTGAACTCATGTCTTGCCGGTCCTGCAGGTCTTGCAGTCTTGCAAGTCAAATTATTTAAAGGACCTGCATGACTTGCATGACCTGCACAACTTGCAAGCCCTCATAAAGGAAATTACTACCTTTACATAGAATCATTATTCAAATGGGGAAAACCAATCATAAGATAATACTTGCCATTACCGGTGCCAGCGGCTCAATTTATGCAAAGACCCTGCTTGAACGATTGCCAGGCTTAAAAAACGCCCCAAAGGAGATCGCTGTTATCTTTTCTGATAATGCAAAGGAGATCTGGGAATACGAAATTGGAGAAAAATATAAGGCAAATCCGCCTGCGAAGGAGTTTAATAATAATTCTTTTTTTGTGCCATTCGCATCAGGGTCATCTGATTATGACACCATGATCATCTGCCCGGCATCGATGGGCATGCTTGGACGGATTGCCGGCGGAACATCAGAAAATCTTATTGCCAGGGCAGCAGATGTTATGCTGAAGGAGAGAAGAAGGCTGATACTTGTCCCGAGAGAGACTCCATATAGCCTCATTCACATAAGAAATATGGAAACGGTTACCCTGTCAGGAGCAATTATCTGTCCGGCAACGCCGTCATTTTACAGCAAGCCTCAAACGATAAACGATCTAGTGAACACCGTTGTTGACAGGATACTCTCCCTTGCCGGCTTTGAGGCAGACACATACCGGTGGATGGAAAATGATTGACAGGCGTATCATAAAATTCTTCAGGAAGCATCATGTGCTTACGATAGCTACATCAGTTGATAATGAGCCGTGGTGTGCCAGCTGTTTTTATGTTTACCTGGAGGAAGAAAACACACTTGTTTTCACAACAGATCTGTCTACAAGACATGGACAGGAATTCCTGAAAAACTCCCGGGTAGCAGGAACCATTGCACTGGAGACTATGATAATAGGGAAGATACATGGAATCCAATTCCAGGGAGCCATCTCAGAACCGGAAGGAGAGATGGAGGCAAAAGCCAAAAACGCCTATCTGAAAAGATTTCCTGTTGCGATGCTGATGGATACCCATCTGTGGGTAGTTAACCTGACTCATATTAAATTTACTGATAACAGGCTGGGATTCGGGAAGAAGCTAGTATGGAACAGGCTTTAAGGTGTTAATATCTTTGACTAATACCTATAGCCTTAATGCCCTATAGCCTTAATGCC
>CAYNGW010000278.1:0-2062 GCA_964396955.1 uncultured Rikenellaceae bacterium
AGAAAAAGGGCTCCCTCAAGTATCCAGAACAGCTTAAACCTGTACTCGGCATTTGCCTCCAGCTTGATATCGGCTGTTTGATTCAGAAATCTTTCAGTATCGGGTATACTTGATCCCGGGCCGAGTGTTCTTACCTGCCAGGCCCTTATTCCGTTGGCACCGCCGCTGAAATATTGTTTTTCAAACGGAATTGCTTTTGAATTGCCATAGGGAATTCCTGCTCCAATAAATCCGCGGTACACAATTGAGCTCACATCATTAAGAATGACATTGTACCTGATATCCATATCAGCACGAATGTATTGGGCAAAAGTCTGACCAAGGATATTATAGCTCTCGCCCGTTTTTTCAGTCCCGGCAAGCCTGCTGACCAGTCCGAGCATGTTGCCTGTTGCTTCAGCATTGATCCTGATGAACCAGTAATCATTAGATTTTTTAATCTTCTGGTTATTAAATATATAAGAGTAGCCTCCTCCAAGAATCATAACATCCCTGTAAGCGGCAGCCATGTATGTAGATGAATCAATCCAGGCCTTCCAGTCCGGATCGATCCTCAGCAGATTAACGAGGTTCAACTGAACGGGATTTACAATATGAGTACTATAATTTTTGCCATTCCAGTTATATCCGAATGTTGCATTGGCCATTGTCCTTGCATACGCGGGCATGTCCTGGTAGTTATATGCAGCAAGCAAGGTTGTTGTCGGATTATACTCTTTCACGAAGCTCTCTTTCTTAAGGAAGGGGAGCAGGAACTTAGGGAACCTCAGGCTTGTTTCAATGCCGTATTCCTGCACGCTGCGAAGAGTATCACGCTGTGAAAGTGCTTCATATGCGCCTTTCAGTTTAAGATTGAACAATTCAGCTCCGTGGAACAGGTTTTTGTGCTGATATATCAGGTTGAGCGCTCCGCCAAGGTATCCGGCTGTATTTGTTCCTTCCAGCTCTACCTTAAAAGATTGCTGACTAAGCAGGGTAAGCTGAATGGTACAATCCAGACTCAGTTCTGACGAATCCACGGCATCAGGCTCAATGACCTCATTATAGAAGATATTTACAAGGCGGAATGTCTTCAGGGACAAGAGGTGAGACTGGCTCTGTTCAGTATTGGTTACATTGAATAATGATCCTGGTTTGAGATAAAGTGACTGAATAACCAGGTCTTTCTTTATTTCAGATTTTTCCTGTGATGTAATAAAATAGTATCCGTCGTAGTTCACCGTATCGAGGCTATTAATATATTCAGTGCCTCCTTCAAGTGCATCTTTCGGAACAAAATCGGGATATATGTAGATATTTCTTACCCTGTACATGGAATGAGGGACCAGAGTGATCCTGTTGGCCGCGTCCACTTTCTGGAATTTCTTGACACCATAGAAAATATCAACCTGCCGGTTGCCTATGGTACTGTCAATATTAAAATATATATGGTCCCCGGAGAAGCTATAAAAGCCCTTATCTTTTATGAACCGTTCAAAACGTGAGCGTTCAGCCTGAAGAACATCCACATCATATGGTTTGCCTCTTTCAATCATGCAGTCTACTGAGTCCAGATAGAAGAGTTCACGGATTGATGTATCTGCTATCTCAAAGTACAGATTACGGATAGTGTAGGGAGTTTTAAGGTCAACATTATAATAGACTTTTGACTTGCGGTTGGCTGTTTCTATTGTTTCCATTACATGGCTGTCAAAAAAGCCCTTGGAGGATAGATATGATCTGATCTGTTCAGTGGATTTTGTGGTGGCATAAGTATCAAAGATGACAGGTTCCTCCCCTATCTCCCTCAGCCATCCATGTGGCCATTTCTCTTTGTTAATATTGGAAAGGTTATACAGCCCCAGGTGGAATTTGACTCCGAAGATCCGCTTGTTCGGTCTCTGCTTCAAATAAGGAAGAAGCTCTGATTTTTCTATTCCGTCCTTGTTTATTATTACATGATTTTCATCAAGGAGGGTATCTTCACGCGGTACATATTTTGTTGGATTACAAGATGATATAAAAAAAATGATAAAAAGAAAAAAGAGAGGATATCCCGGAACAGATTTATTTTTATTTGATA
>CAYNGW010000279.1:0-2028 GCA_964396955.1 uncultured Rikenellaceae bacterium
CAAAATCAGCAAAACTTAGTTTCGTACCCATACCAAACATAATAACCTGGATGGAAGGTACTATCAGGCTGTTTGTATTAAATCCCCAGTTTGTGAATATCTCCGGAAAATAAAGTGTAAATGAGACGAAAGCGAAAATTTGAAATGTAAAGGATAATCCTTTTAGTTTATCGGTATTCTGTACGCAAAAAGCAATTGCGTAAAACATGACAAAAAGGATCAATCCGGAGATTGGCAGGTTCGCTTTTCCAAAAGCAAGTAACACAATCTCAGCAATAGCAAGTAATATTGCAAAAGCGAGGTACATTTTCATTGCGCCAGAATTTTTCATATACGATTCCGAGTTACTTATTTTTTAAGAATTTGATTACAGTTTCTTTTATCTGATCAGGCTGAAGCCCATATTTGCCAAGTAGTTCTTCATAAGGGCCGTTGCTGGCGTAGTGATCACCTATTCCAATCATCTTCATTTTCACAGGACATTCCTGGCTGCATATTTCAGCGATTGCACTGCCCAGCCCTCCGGCTATAAAATGCTCTTCAACAGTTACAATCTTTCCTGTTTCCCTGGCTGCTGACAGTATGAGTTCACTGTCAAGAGGTTTAATGGTATGAATGTCAATAAGGCGTACGCTTACACCCGACTCTTCAAGCAGCTTTGCAGCTGCAACTGCTTTTGACAGTACTGTACCGGTCCCTATCAAGGTCACGTCAGATCCGTCTTTAATAACAATACCTTTCCCGAGACTGAAATCAACATCCTCCTCATAAAGCACCGGCATTTTCAGGTTGCCAATTTTCATATAGCAGGGACCCTTGTGGTCAATCATTGCGTGAACTGCTTTTTTGATAGTGACCGGGTCACCAGGGTTTATAATTGTAACACCAGGTATGGTACGTATCAGGGCAATGTCGTCTATAGAATGGTGTGTTGCACCCAGCTGATCGTAAGTCAGCCCGGCACAACGACCCACGACCTTGACATTTTGATTCATATAGCCCAGGTCATTTCGGAACATTTCGAAAGGACGTGCAGTTACGAAGGGAGCAATTGCGGCAAAAACAGGTATTTTACCTGTTGTTGCCAGTCCGGAAGCAAACCCTATCACACCCTGTTCCATTATCCCGAATTCAAAATGTCTTTCAGGGAAACGTGACGGGAAGGCTCCCAGTCCCGATCCTGAACTGCTGTCAGCAGAGAGGACAACCACATTCGGATTTTTTTCTGCTGCCTCAGTAACAGCCTCTCCAAAGGTTTTTCTGGGATCTTTTAATTCATTCATTACCGGTACTCCTTTTTATTTTTTCTTTCAGCTCTTTCTCGATGGCATCTAAATCGCGTTCTGCCTGCTCCATTTCTTCCGGGGTGGCTTTCCAGTAATGATAACTTACTTTTCTTTCGGCGAAACTGAGTCCTTTTGATTTAACTGTATCAGCGATAATTATTGAAGGTTTACCTTTCTCAAAAGGAATCTCCTTTGCATTATCTATGATAACTTCAAAGTCGTGACCATCGATTGTCCTGACACTCCACCCGAATGAACGCCATCGTTCATCCAGAGGTTCGTAGCTCATCACATCTACTGTCCGGCCACTTATCTGTAACTGGTTCCTGTCGACAAAAACAAGAATATTATCAAGCTTATGCATTGAGGCAGCTGCCGCTGCCTCCCAGTTGGATCCTTCAGCCAGTTCTCCGTCGCCCATCAAAACATAGACCTTTGATTGTGATTTATCCATCCGGAGCCCTAAAGCCATTCCCCCAGCTATTGAAAGACCATGTCCGAGTGCTCCGGTATTTGTTTCTATTCCCGGAAGTTTATGCATGTTCGGATGCCCGGGTATCGGGCTGTCAAGAGCTCCATAGGTATCAAGAACCGATTCATCGAAAAATCCGCGTTCGGCAAGTGCGGCATACAAAACCAGGCATTTATGCCCGGCTGAAAGTACAAAGCGATCCCGCTGCGGCCATTTCGGATTGCCGGGATCAATATTCAGCAAATTAAAATAAAGAGCAGTTACAATTTC
>CAYNGW010000280.1:0-2013 GCA_964396955.1 uncultured Rikenellaceae bacterium
CTTCTTCTTCAGTATAGGCTTTGATTACAGCTTCCTGTACATCACCCGGCACTTGTGAGTATTCCGAGAATTTCATCGAATACATTGCGCGTCCACCGGTTATTGAGCTCAGCGCTGTTGAGTATTTATTCATTTCGGCAAGAGGAACCCTTGCTTTAATAACCTCAAATCTCTTCTCGCTCGACATCCCAAGCACCATTCCCCGGCGACCCTGCAGATCACTGATTACATCGCCCATGCGATCGGAGGGAACCATTATCTCTACATCATAAACAGGTTCGAGGATCTTTGGGTTCGCACTCTTGAATGCCTGGCTGAATGCATTTCTTCCGGCAAGCCTGAATGATATTTCATTTGAATCGACCGGGTGCATTTTACCATCATATACATAAACTCTTATATCGCGTGCGTAAGATCCAGTCAGAGGGCCAACTTCCATTTTCTCCATGATGCCTTTAAGGATGGCAGGCATGAACCTCGCATCTATCGAGCCGCCGACGATACAGTTGCAATAAATTAATTTACCTCCCCAATCGAGATCTATCTCATCCTTGCCTCTTACCGAGAGCTTAATTTCTTTTCCTCCGAACTTCATCATTGACAATTCCTTTGAACCCTCCATATAAGGTTCAATTGTCAGATGAACTTCCCCGAACTGCCCGGCGCCGCCTGATTGCTTCTTATGACGGTAATCAGCCTGTGCTGCTTTTGTTATTGTCTCACGATAAGGTATTTTGGGAGGATTGAAGTTTGTTGGTATCTTATAAATGTTGTCAAGATGCCACTTCATTATATTCAAATGGTATTCGCCCTGACCATGGATAATGATCTGTTTCAGTTCCTTGGAATATTCAATAATGATCGTTGGATCTTCAAGATGTATTTTATTAAGGGCTTCACCAAGCTTCTCATCATCGCTTTCACTCTGAGCCTTAATGGCTGTACGGTACTTGGGTTCGGGAAACAGGACACCTTCATATCTCCAGTCATTACCCGGTACATTCAGGGTATGATCCATCCTGGTATTTTTGAGCTTCACCAATGCCCCGATATCTCCGATATGAAGTTCCGGTACCCGTATCCTGTTTTTTCCTGCACATACATAAAGCTGCGATAGTCTTTCTTTTGTGCTGTTGTTGTTGTTGATAACATCGAGATTCTCAGTGATTTTCCCGGAGTAAACCCTGAAATAGTTGATCTCTCCGATATGTTCTTCTATTGATGACTTGAAAATATATAACGAAGCCGGCCCTGTAGGATTTGGTTTTACCTCATTCCCCTTGCTGTTTTTCGGGACAGGCATATCGGTGATGGATGGTGCTTCGCTTACGATAAATTCCATTAAACAATCAACGCCGGTATTGTTTTTTGCCGAAATACAGAATACCGGAAACATTCCCCTGGAGATAATACCTTTGGCAATGCCTTTTCTAATCTCTTCTTCACTCAGGGTATCATTTGAAAAGAAAAGCTCCATCAGTGCTTCATCACTTTCGGCTGCTTTTTCGACAAGGGCATTATGAAGCGCTACAGCTTTGTTCTTTTGTTCAGCCGGGATATCAGTAACCTTGGCGGCTCCGCCATCTTTCGGATACTGAAGCATTTTCATTTTAAGAACGTCGATGATTGAATTAAATCCAACACCCTCATTAACAGGATATTGAACCAGAATAACGCCATGACCGAACCGTTCCTTCATCATTTCAAGCGACTTCTCAAAATTGGCTTTTTCATGATCCAGTCCATTTAAGGCAATGATAAGCGGTTTATGTACTTTTTCAGCATGGCGAAAATGAATATCAGTGCCTACCTCTACGCCATTCTGCACATTTATTAACATAATTGCCGAATCAACTGCATAAAGTGAAGAAATGACTCCGCCGCTGAAATCATCCAGGCCAGGTGTATCGAGGATATTTATTTTCTTGTTCTGGAATTCCGTATAGAGAACAGTCGAATATATTGAGTTTCCGTTTTCGTGTTCTATCGGACGATAATCGGATACTGTATTTT
>CAYNGW010000281.1:0-1966 GCA_964396955.1 uncultured Rikenellaceae bacterium
TTGTTTTAAATTTTGATATCTCAAGATCCTCATTGATTTTTCCGATAGTCTTCTTTATTTTCCCGTCAACCCCTGAGGTAATCCATTCATTTTCAGGAAGCTGCGTCCTGTCATCAGCATAAAGCGAAATGATAACGAAATTTTCCCTGAGCCTTTTAAAAACTTCAGGATCGGACCAGACCTTCGCTTCCATTACCTTGCAATTTGCACAGGCATGTCCCTTAAAATCGATAAGGGCAGGTTTGCCCTGTTCCTTAGCACAGGCTAATCCCTGTTCATAATCATAATATCCAGTCAGTCCAAGAGGCATCTTGAAGAGATCCGCATATTTTGGTTCAGAACAGAGCTTGCTTTTTGTGGAAATCTGAAATACTGAAGAAGAAACGTGCTTTTCTTCAGTCAGCATCTGTCTTTTATAGAACCATGATGTCTCCTGTGAGGGCAGAAAAGAAGACAATCCTTTCAGCGGGGCGCCGAAAAGACCCGTAATAAGATAAACTGTAAATGCAAACACCGCTATTATAAGGAAAAACCTGAATGTCCCTATATGAGTAAGCTCACTGTCGTAGGCAAATTTTATCTTCCCCATCAGATAAAGACCAAGCAGGGCAAACAGAACGATCCAAATTACCAGAATGATGTCTCTTGATAGTATTCCTACTGAGTAGACGCTGTCGATAGTCATAAGGAATTTCAGGCTGAATGCCAGCATTATGAATCCCAGAACAACCTTGATTGAGTTGAGCCATCCGCCTGATTTTGGCATTTTGGCCATTACAGACGGGAATAATGCAAATAAAGTAAAAGGCAGAGCAAATGCAAGCCCAAATCCGAACATGCCGATTGCAGGTCTCAGGACATCCCCGCTGGCAGCCTCTACCAGGAGAGCGCCGATTATGGGACCGGTGCATGAAAATGAGACTATCACTGTTGTCAGTCCCAGGAAAAATGCTGCAATCATACCCCCTTTATCCACCCTGGAATCAGCACCCGTGACCCATTTATTGGGAAGGACAATTTCAAAGGCACCAAAAAATGATATTGCGAACAGAAGGAATAAGGCAAAGAAGATGATATTGGGTATCCAGTGGGTACTCAGCGTATTTGCGAAACCTGCTCCTGCACTTGTAAGGGATACAATAATTCCCAGTGAGGAATAAATAAGAATAATGGAAATCCCAAAGATCAAAGCCTTAATAACCGATCTCTTCCTGTTTTCTGATCCCTGTGAAAAGAATGCAACGGTCATCGGGATCATAGGGAAAACACATGGCGTAAGGATCCCGGCAAATCCTGCGATCATTGAAATAAGAAGGAATCCGAGCAACCCTTTCCTCTCACGAACCGGTTCAATATCATCATTTACTGTAACTGCCTGACCTGCAGCAGTATCATAAATTCTGATTTCAAATTCCACGTCTTTCGGAGGTGAACAGATTACATTATTGCATGCCATGAAGTTCACTTCACCGGTGACCCTGAATGAAGCGGAGCTGCCGGTTATCTTCTGCCTGAATTCAGCTTTATCGCTGAAAGATTTGATCCTGAAACCGAAAGCTTCATCAAACAGCTCCGCAGGTTCAACAACCTCCCATGTTTTGCCGTGAAGCGAATAGCCGGGGAGAGTATCAAAACGGAAAGATGTCGGAATTGGTCCGCCTTCAGGTATATCCATTGAATAGATGTGAGAGCCCTTTTCAATAGTTGCAGTAAAGACCAGTTCATACTGATTATCTCCTTTTTTCTCATAACCGAAGTCCCATGTGACAGGATCAAAGATCTGAGCCTGCGCGGCGACTGTTACAAGGATGGCAAGGATAAGCAGTAAATTTCTTTTCAGTTGCATGCTATATTTATTACCTGGTCCAAAAATAGTAAACATATAACAATAATTGAGGAAAAATGTTACACAGTATTTTCAGGCCGGAAGAGAGACTCAGGCCAGATCTATCTCATTATCATACCT
>CAYNGW010000282.1:0-1949 GCA_964396955.1 uncultured Rikenellaceae bacterium
GATGCATATCTTCACATCAGTTCACAATACCCATGCCAACACTTGTGAACGTTACCAAAGAATTATTCTTTAAGGAGTTTTCCAATGAAAGTAAAATTTAGTTATATGGGAAAGATGCTGTTTGTTGATTTGAATAATATGAAAATACATGATGAAGAGATTTCTGAAAAACTCGCCAGGGAATATATCGGAGGATATGGTTTAGGGGCGCGTATTATTTTTGAACGTATGAAGCAGGGAGTTGATCCGTTAAGTCCTGACAATGTATTTGGCATAGGTACAGGCCCGCTGACGCTTTCAGGAACGGTTTCGTCATGCAGGTATACTACTATGGGGAAATCTCCCCTTACAGGATACTGGGGTGACGCGAACAGCGGCGGCAATTTCGCGAATACATTCAAAGCATCGGGCTATGATATGGTGTTCTTTGAAGGCAGGGCTGATCATCCGGTTTACTTGCTGATACGGGACGGGAAAGCTGAGATTAAGAACGCGGAGCATATATGGGGAAAGGATACCGTAATAACAGATGAGATGATAAGACAGGAAAATAATTATCCCGGGTTAAAAATGGTAAGTATAGGCACCGGCGGTGAGAAATTATCCCGTATAGCTGCTGTTATAAATGACGGCGGCAGGGCTGCTGCCAGGTCAGGGCTGGGAGCTGTGATGGGATCAAAGAATCTGAAGGCGGTTGCCTGTTCAGGTTCCTTAAAGCCCTATATTTATGACAAATCAAGGGTAAGTCGGCTTGTCAAAGAACTCCTGGCAATGGCAAAAAGCAGTCCATCAGGTATGTATCTAGGCTTAAGCAGTACAGGCACACCGGGCGCACTGATTCATCATATGGTGGTACATGATGTTCCGATTAAAAACTGGAGCGGCAATAATGTTGAAGACTTCCCTGAGGAAAAATGGGAAAAGGTAGCCTGGGAAGGTATGGAAAAATATGCTGTTAAAAAATACGCGTGTACAGGGTGCCCTATTGCGTGCGGGCATATTCTAAAGGTCGATAAAGGAGAATTTGCCGTTGAGAGAACTCATAAACCGGAATATGAAACTCTTGCGGCATTCGGGCCGTTATGCCTGAATGATAATATGGAATCCCTGATATATGCCAATGAATTATGCAATCTGCATGGAATTGACACAATTTCCGCGGGAAGTGTTATTGCGTTCGCAATTGAATGCTTTGAAAACGGAATTATTACAAAAACTGATACTGATGGTATTGAGTTAACATGGGGCAACAGCAGGGCAATAATTGATATGCTAAAAAAGATATGCATGCGTGAAGGAATAGGCGATATTCTTGCTGAAGGCGCAATGAGAGCTTCGGCTGAGATAGGAAAAGGATCTGAGCAGTTCGCAATGCATGTGGGCGGAGAGATGGTCCCTATGCATGATCCCAGATGCACGCCGGGTTGGGGAGCCACATACGTGTCTGATCCTGCTCCTGCGAGGCATGTGCGCGGGGGAACCGCATTTGTCGAATCCGGACCAGTAAATGAATCCCTGTACCGGGCTCTTGGGCTTCCGACAAAAGTTGATAAATACAATCCTGAAGGTAAGGGGCAAATGCATGCTGTGCTTGCAGGATGGCAGCACCTTGTAAATACATCAGGAATGTGTCTGTTCGGAGCTGATGCCCTGGCATTTTCATTGATAGATTTCATGAAAGCTGCAACAGGCTGGGATCTCTCTTATGATGAACTGATCAATACCGGTCAGAGGATTTCCACAATACTGCATGCCTTTAATTTAAGGGAAGGATTCAGGCCTTCCGATTTTACAATTCCGTTCAGGGTTGCTGGAAATCCGCCTCTGAAGGCAGGCTTATTGAAGGACAGAACAATAGACATAGATGATTTAAAAAAGCAATATTATGAAGCAATGGGATTTGATGTTGATACGGGTGAGATTAGTAAAGAAAGGATTAATGCACTTGG
>CAYNGW010000283.1:0-1903 GCA_964396955.1 uncultured Rikenellaceae bacterium
ACCCGTTTTTGATAAACAGCTCTTTAATCTTGCGGACCCCCAGTCCTGCAATCTTCCCGAAACCTTCACCACGGGCCAGCTGGTGGATGAGCTCAAGAGCGGCATCTGAATTGCCAAAATTCAGTTCAAGACCACCTGTCCTCTCTTTATTCAGGATCCCGTTTTCATAGCATTCCATAATGAACGCCGTGAGAGTACTCCATGTTATGGTGCATATACCATATGTATCGCAGTAAAAATTTGTTTCAATTACATACTGCGGATCAAAAATTCCGCAGTTTGCCCCCAGTCCGGCTGCATTTTCATATTCGGGGCCATCAACGATCACCTTTTTCCCCTTATAGGGACCTGTCTTTATTTCAAAATCGTCGACTGCCTTACAGCATGACATGTTACAGCCTACCCAGCAGCCATCAGGGATATTCTGGGTGAAGTTTCTCTTCCAGACTGATGAATTGATCTTATAGGCATCGGGATGACTTCCAAATTTATAATTGTGTACCGGGAGAAGATCATGGTCATTCATAATTTCCATCAGGTGTGCCGTACCTACCTGGCGCATCTGGCATTGTTTGTCATCAAGTTCACGGATCTCTTTATTGAATCTCCTTCCCCTTTCCGTAATCGCCTCAAGATCAACAACATTATTAAGGTTACCCTTTACACCGGGAATTTTACACACAAGAGCTTTGATCTTTTTGTTACGGAAAACAGTCCCAATCCCTCCCCTTCCGGCCTGCTTCATACGGACTTTCTTTCGCCTGGAATCGTAAAAGCTGAAGTTAAGCATCCCGATAAGAGAATGTTCAGCTGCGGATCCTGAGGATACGACTCCGATATTCTTCTTTTCATTGTCATTATCGGCAAACATTTCTGTGAGCTGCTCAGCCAGAAGATGGCTGTCAACGGCTTCTGCAGGAGCCTTAAATATCTGAACTTTATGGTTTATGCCATCAATGTAAACTATAACATCCCGTTGAGCTTTTCCCTGCATCTCAAGGGCATCAAACCCCGAGAATTTAAGGAAAGGACCAAAAAAACCGCCCACATTGCTGTCCATGACCGAGCCGGTCTGTGGCGACAAACTTACTACAAGCGATTTGCCGGTTCCGGAATACTGGGTTATACCTCCAATCGGACCAGATGATATAATTATTTCATTATCAGGACTATCCCACGGAGTATCGGGTTTTGTGGCATCCCACAAAAGCCTGAGTCCGTATCCTTTCCCCCCGATAAATTTTTCCTTCATTACAAGAGGAACATCTTTTTCCTTTATTTCGGTTGTACCAACATCAATATAGAGGATCTTATCAGTATAGCCTTTGCTCAGGGGAGTCCACTTGTACTCCCATTCCTTCAAAAGCATGTGCTGTGCTTTGATTGCTGCAATATCCATTTAGTTATGAATTATATGTTAATCAAGCAGAAAATGACCAATATGTCAAAGTTAAAAATTTTTGAGATGGTTCAGTATGATATAAGTCAGTAAGTTATCTTCTTCTCCCGACATTTAAATTCAAAACATTATTTACATGTTGTATATTTGTACTTGTATCAATCAGTATCTGTTTAATGAAGTTTTCGGAAATTGAATCACATCTTCATAAATTCCGTGTAGGTATAGCCGGAGCAGGAGGGCTTGGATCAAACTGTGCTGTCGCCCTTGCCAGGTGCGGGGTGGGGACGCTGGTCATAGCTGATTATGATATAATAGAACAGGCAAACCTCAACCGGCAGTATTATTTTACTGACCAGACAGGAATGCTGAAAACAGATGCATTAAAAGAGAATATCTCACGAATTAATCCGGATGTAAGCATAATAACTCACTCGGTCACACTGGATGGACCACGTATTCCGGGAGGTTTTGCCGGGCGAGGGCAGGAGAGAGGAGGGAGGG
>CAYNGW010000284.1:0-1883 GCA_964396955.1 uncultured Rikenellaceae bacterium
TAAAGAGGAGGAGAACTACTGATTTACAATAACTTAAGCCTCCTTCCTTGCGAAAGCAGGGAAGGGGGTTGGGGAATGGGTACGTGTAGATTAAATTACTATTCCAGAAGATGTATCACCAGACCGCTTCTCAGCTTTGGCTCAAACCAGGTGGTTTTGGGCGGCATAATATTGCCGGAATCAGCAATAGTAATCAGCTGTTTCATGGAAACAGGATAAAGTGCGAATGCCACTTTCATCTCACCGCTGTCAACCCTGTTTTTCAATTCCCTTATACCCCGGATACCTCCCACAAAATCAATACGCTTTGATCGCCTGAGATCCTGTATATCAAGAACAGGTGTAAGAACCTGATTTGTCAATATTGTGACATCAAGCATCCCGACAGGATCATTGTCATCATATGTCCCTTTTCTTGCAGTCAGACTGTACCACTGACCTTCAAGGTACATCGAAAAATTATGGAGCTTCCGCGGTTTATATGTCCTGGTTCCCTTCTTTTTTATTTCAAATCCCTTTTCGAGCCTGGTCAGGAATTCCCCGCTGGTCAATCCATTCAGATCTTTTATAGTCCTGTTGTAATCAATAATTCTCAGCTGATCGTCGGGAAAATGAACAGCCAGGAAATAATTATATTCCTCGGTGCCGTTATGCTTCGGATTGTTGTCACGCTTCTCCTTCCCGACTAGCGTTGCTGCAGCTGTTCTGTGGTGACCATCGGCAACGTATGTAAAGGGGACCTTCTCGGCAAAGATCTCCTGTATACGATTGTTGATCTCAGGATTACGTATTACCCAGAAATGGTGTCCAAATCCATCCTCAGCTGTAAAATCGTATTCGGGCTTCTTCTTATTCACAATTTTTTTTACAATTGCATCCATCTCTTTCACCGCAGGATAAGTCAGGAATACTGGTTCAACATTGGCATTATTCGTCCGGATATGAATCATTCTGTCCTGTTCCTTATCAGGCCTTGTAAGCTCGTGCTTTTTTATTTTACCGTTCAGATAATCATCAATGGAAGCACATCCCACAATGCCGTATTGTGTACGTCCTGCCATTATCTGGGCATAGATATAGAAGTGAGGATCTTCATCCTGAGCCAGCCAGCCGTTTTTTTTCCAGAGGGCAAAATTGTCTCTGGATTTCTTATATACCTCTTCAGAATGCGTATCGATGTCTGCGGGCAGGTCTATTTCTGCCCTGGTTATATGGAGCAATGAACATTCTTTACCCCTGGCCATTTCTCTTGCTTCCTCAGTGTTCATCACATCATAGGGCAGACAGGCCAGATCTTCAGCTATCCTGCGGGGAGGTCTTACTCCCCTGAATGGTTTTACAATTGCCATAAGCAATTTATATCTGCTTGTTTAACCTGTATTTTTCAATTCCCTTAGTGAAAAAATCCACTATCTGTCTTACTGCTGCTACTCCTGCATTAGTATTTGCTTCTTCTGTCTGTGCACCCATTTTTTTCGTGGTAAAAATAAATCTCCCTGAGTACTTCTCCTCAAAGACGTTTTTGCAATCAGGCTTAATATCAGACAGATAACAAAGATCCTTGCGTTTCTCGAATATTTTCAGAAGCCCTTCTTCATCAATCAGCTCTTTTCTTGCTGTATTGACAAGCATTCCATTCCTCGGCATCTTCTTAAGCAATTCATACCCCACTGATTTCATGGTTATTTCATTAAGTGGCATATGGATTGAAATGTACTGACATTTAGAGTACATCTCATCAATATTGATACATTGCTTTGCACTGTTGTTCTTCATTACTCTTTCACTGACGAAAGGATCATATGCATAAATATCCATACCGAATCCGCGGGCAATATCAGCAACATATTTCCCCACATTGCCAAAAGCATGTAATCCAATTG
>CAYNGW010000285.1:0-1838 GCA_964396955.1 uncultured Rikenellaceae bacterium
ATGCAATGAGCAGGGAGAAAAGCACCTCCGCTGATTTGCCGAACAGGTTTCCCATGGCAAGGCCGCCAACTGAAATTACGCCCTTCATCTCCTCGGGATCAATGCCATAGACATAAAGAATATTAAGAGCAAGGTATAGTATGACCACAATCCCGGTGCCATAGATCAGGGACCGTGGAAGTATTTTTGAAGGATTCTTTATCTCAGCGCCCAGATAGGTAGAAGCATTCCAGCCGCTGTAGGCAAACATGATCCACATCAGTGAAAGGCCGATAGTTTTCCAACCTGCAAATCCGGTATCAGCGGTACTTTTTATAGTGAAGTTTGCCGTATCGCCTTTGCCTGACATTAATCCGGCGAAAATAAGAATTACGATCAGGAGAACCTTAAGTACCGTAAGGACATTCTGTATCCGTGCGCCGGTCTTTATGCCACGGTAATGTATAAATGTGAAAATCAGTATTATACTGATAGAGATAAGCTTGCCGGTCACATTTTCATTCATTATCCCTGCCGATGAAAGCCATTCCGGAAGAGCTGGTATTGCCCGGAGGAAGTATTCGCTGAATCCCATAGCCGATGCAGCGATAGGAGCTGAGAATCCGACAATAAAAGATACCCATCCGCTGAGAAATCCGAAAACAGGATGATAAAGCTTTGAGAGAAAGAGATATTCACCGCCTGCACCGGGCATTGCTGCGCCAAGCTCTCCGTAGGATAAAGCGCCGCAGAGAGCTATTATTCCGCCGACAGCCCAAAGGATCAGCATAAGGATGGGATCATTCAAGCCCGACATCAGCAGTCCTGATGTTGTGAATATCCCGGCACCTATCATATTGGCTATAACAATATTGGTGGAAGGGAAAAGACCCAGCTTTCTCTGAAGTTTTTCTTCAGCCATGAATCAGCAAAATTATTTTTCAGATTTTTTGTAACTGATAGAGACGCCTCCTCCGTTTGAGTTGACAGAAGTCTCATAGTTTGAAAGGCTCCTGACATATTCAAGAAATGCAGCCTGTCCTCCATATCCTCCGTATCCGCGGCCTCTGTCCGAAACATTATGGGCAGTAAAGCAACCACCCGTCTTAAGTTTTGGCTCAATATCAATAAAATAGTTTTTATACCATTCCTTGTCGGCATCGCTGAAAACAAAGTCAAACGGGCCCTTCAGTTCCTTAACAAGTTTATGGGCATCAGCCAGCCTGGCATCAATATACTCCGATAATCCGGCCTGCCTGAAATTCTGAAGGGCTTCGTTGTGCCTTCCTTCATCTATATCAATTGTAATAAGCTTACCGCCTGTTTTGCTTAATGCCCAGGCAATCCAGATACCTGAATGGCCTGTTGACGTACCGATCTCAAGAGCGCTTTTATAATTGTTTTTAATGATAATATCGTATAAAAGCTGTCCGTCAACCGATGGTATGTTCATATCATGCCACTGCCGGGAATGATTATTGAGAAATTTTCTGACTTTATCGTCAAGAGCGGAATTTGGACCTGACATCTGGGATGAAGCAGTTAAAATGCTGAAAACAAAAACCAGGACAGTACATGATCTATAAACGAGGTGGTTTTTTCTTTTCAAGGCAAGCAAGATTAAATACTAAAACAAAGCTATAACTATTTGACATATTTGATTCCTTGTTTATTCCGGATTCAAAGTAAACCTATAACTTTAGTGATATTATAACCGTTGAGCATGAAAGCATTTCTCAAAAAGTATTCTGTTATTCTTGCATTGTCAGCGCTGGCACTTTTCAATGTCATTATGCATCTTTTAATGTCGTATAATCTTGAATTTCACAGGGATGAGCTTCTATATTTTTCCCTTGGTC
>CAYNGW010000286.1:0-1825 GCA_964396955.1 uncultured Rikenellaceae bacterium
AAGATTTCATGCTTCATGTTAAATGTTCCTCATTCTGAACTCTGCGCCCTGAGCCCTGAGCCCTGAGCCCTAAGCCTTGTCAGTGTCCGCCACCTGCAGGAACAAGCAATTTATTGCCTGTATCCTGAATTACTGATTTCTTCCAGGAATCCGGGTAACCTGGCTGCATCGGATAAGCAGGGTAACCATCAGAACTTCTTTTGAATTTGCCATCTTTTTCATTCTTTATATTACCGTCCATATATTTTACCAGGAGATATTCGCTAAGTGATTTCCATTGATCAAAAGTATTCCGGGCGACCTTCAGGGAATAAACCGTCAGGTAATCCCGTGCTTTCCAGATATCATTTTCGTATAGTTTCTTTGCAGCATCGTCTACAGTTGCAGTCTCAGCAATATACTTCGATTCAAGCTGTTTCTGAACTTTCAATGCATCGGCACTCATAAGATCATAACGTGAATAACAAAAATTAGCCACCATGTTGAAAAGCCAAAAAGCTGATGTTGGAGAATATGTAAGCATGTCACCGTTTCCGACTTTGAAGCATTCAGGAACTTCGGTAATGCCGCAGTACATCGGATTGAAGACTGTCGTGGAGGCATCATCAACACCGAACCAGAAAATACCGCCGACAGGATCAGGAAGCCAGCTGCGGCTTTCGGTGACAAATACAAAGCCTGTCTGCTGTGTAGATGTAGCCCTTTCATTACAATATGAATTTTCATCACCGGTGACTTTCCATGTAAGCGGACGCCAGCGGTAGGGTGATCCGAACGGACCAGCTCCAATATCCTTTCTCATGTCGAATTCCGTTCCTTCAAGATGATCGCGCATGAAATTCATAAGATCGTAGTTCGATATCTTACGGTTTGGTTTGACCCACAATGGCATGCGTTTGCTGAGATCGTGGCCTGAAACGTAGTTGATATACTGATCCATTTCATTATTTACTGATCTGAAGAATGACCATACACGGATCTCGCAGAACCTTGCACCTTCGAATGATATCGGATTATAGGTATCTGAGAAGCTGAACTGCTGGTCTGTTCCGGCAAATAATTTCTTTGCCCTGGCAACATCAATAACGTCATAAGCATAAACACATTCAACTATCGGATCATTAATCCGGCTGAGATCCTTTGATGTAATGGCAATACTGTTTTTCTTGCCTGTTGCAAGCGGAAAAGTCTGGATCCTTGCCTGGTTTGCATGGGCGCAAATGTAACCGTCAGGGATCAGGCGTGCAACCCAAACGGCGCCTTTATTGCCCGGACCCTTGCCAATAATTTCAAAAATCCATGCTTCATTCTTGTCAGCTATTGAAAATGATTCGCCCGAACTTGCATATCCATATTCAGAAACAAGGTCAGACATTACTTTAATTGCTTCCCTTGCTGTCTTTGCTCTCTGAAGGGATAAATAAATAAGACCGCCGTAATCCATAATGGCTGAAGTATCAACCATGCCATCAATGCCTCCGTAAGTTGTCTCGCCAATGGAAAGCTGATGTTCATTCATATTCCCTACAACAGAATAAGTGTGGGTAACCTGTTTTATCCTTCCTTTAAATTTATGAGTATCCCATTCATAGACATCCATCATGCTTCCGATGGGATAATCTCTTGACGGCCAGTAATAAAGTTCTCCATATAGTACATGGGAATCAGCAGAATAAGTTATCATAACCGACCCGTTCTTTGATGCTCCTTTTGTAACAAGGAAGTTCGTACATGCTTTTGATGTCTGCTCTGTAATGAGCCCCGCAAATAGCATTGTGAATAGTATTGCTGTTAATTTTTTCATAAAGTATTTCTGATTATTTAG
>CAYNGW010000287.1:0-1824 GCA_964396955.1 uncultured Rikenellaceae bacterium
GTTATTCAATCCATGATGGCCCGGGCATCAGGGTGACATTCTTCATGAAAGGATGCCCGCTCTCATGCAGGTGGTGCCATAACCCGGAAGGAATATCTCCTGACAGGGAAATGGTTGAACAGGTTGAGAAAGTGGGAGACAGGGAATTCAAAAGGATTGAAGAAGCAGGAAAATACTATTCGGTCGTTGATATTATCGAAATACTTGATAAGGAACGGATCTTTATAAACGAGTCGAATGGAGGTGTTACCTTTTCAGGCGGTGAGCCAATGATGCAAACAGAGTTCCTGGTAGAAGCCCTGAAAGCCTGCACGGAGAACGGGTACCATACGGCGGTTGATACTTCCGGATATTCACCATCTGAGAATTTTATGGCGGTTATCCCTTTTACCGGCCTCTTCCTCTTTGATATCAAGCACATGGATGATGCCAGGCATTTAGAACTGACAGGAGTTTCAAATTCACTGATATTCAATAATTTGAAACTTATTCTAGACAGCGGAAAAGATATTTTCATAAGGATCCCGGTTGTCCCGGGCTTCAATGATGAGCCTGAAAACCTCAGGACGCTGAAACAATTTCTGACAGATTCAAAGCGTAAAAACCTTAAGAAGATCAGCCTTCTTCCATATCATAAAATTGGCAAATCAAAATATAAGAAGTTCAGCATTCCTTACCGGATGAGTGATATAGAGCCGCCATCCCGGCAAAGAATGAATGAGCTGAAAGAATTCTTTTCAGAAACAGGCATTAAGATTAAAATAGGCGGATGAAGAAATTAAGTATAAAAGCAGAATAACATTATATGATATTATCTGAAAGAGTAAAAAAGCTTAGAGAGCAGAGTCTCAATGCAGTTGAAAAACTTTCACCGGAGAGAGCCATACTTATAACCCGGTTTTATAAGAGTAATGAGTCACATGAACTCTCAGCTCCGGTAAAACGCGCCAAAGCATTTGAATACCTCCTTAAAAACAAGAAGCTTTATATCGGCGATGGGGAACTGATAGTCGGGGAGAGGGGACCAGCTCCCAAGGAGACGCCTGCGTATCCTGAAATATGCATCCATTCGCTGAAAGACCTTGAGATACTTGATACAAGGGAAAAAGTCTCTTTCAAGGTAGACAGCAGCGTAAAGGAGATCTATGAAAAAGAGATCATTCCGTTCTGGAGGGGTAAAAGCAACCGCGAAAGGATCATGAGCCTGATGACACCCGGATGGCATAATGCATACAATGCGGGAGTCTTCACTGAGTTTCAGGAACAGCGGGCACCGGGACACACGGTACTGGGTTATAAAATGTTCAGGACAGGTTTCCTGCAACTGAAGGAAGAGATTAGCAAAAGCATTGCGCAGCTCGATTATTTTAATGATCCCGAAGCGTTTGAAAAATCGGAAGAGCTCAAGGCAATGGATATTGCCTGTGATTCAATAATAATGTATGCAAACCGGTATGCCGGTGCACTTCAGGATCTTTCAAAGAATGAACGAGATCCAAAGAGAAAAAGAGAGCTTGAAAAAATGGCTGAGATATGTCTGAGAGTACCGGCTCACGCCCCGGAGACAGTTCATGAAATGCTCCAGCACTACTGGTTTATTCATGTAGGTGTGATCACTGAACTGAATCCCTGGGATTCATTCAATCCCGGTCGTCTCGACCAGCATCTCTTCCCGGTTTATAAAAAGGAGATTGATGCCGGGACACTCTCAAAAGAAGAATTATATGATCTGCTGGGATGCTTCTGGATTAAATTCAATAACCATCCCTCACCTCCGAAGATGGGAGTAACTGCCTCTGAAAGCAGTACTTACACCGATTTCTG
>CAYNGW010000288.1:0-1810 GCA_964396955.1 uncultured Rikenellaceae bacterium
GGCTTGTACCGATAACCGCAGAGATGGCCAGGATCACTGCGATCTTTCTCATAAGCTTAATGTTCATTTTAGTTCAGATTATCACGTTATATTAAACACATTTTCATTTTTAAAAGGTGTAAAGATAGAAATTATATTGAATTCGTATGTTTGATCATGCAATTTTGCAATCCTGCGATTGTTAGATTGTTTGAGCGTTTGAGCGTTCGGGCGTTTGATTGTTTAGCTAATATAAGAATGTGACCAGGTGGCAGGTATTACCAGTTATCATTCTTATTTTGTGTGATTTCTGTCATTAAGGTTCTTTCAACAAATGCTATCGTTTCAAGAGCTTTCAATTGCGATTTATTGAAGGCTTGCTCATAAAAATTTTTCTGGTAGCCTTTAGGATTGAATGGATATTGTTTTGATACCGGATACAGATAGTGGATATCAGGCAGCTCACTTCCTCTGACTGCTTCATCATATTGAGTCAGTGACAAGGTGATTCTTGCTCTGCCGGCCCTGACTTCCACTTTTAAAATATGCCAGGTGTCTACAGAACTATTTCTTAATACAGTGTTAACAACCTGAATTTTCTTAAAAACTCCTTTCCCGATTATAATACCATTCACAACATCCCTTTCCTGAATGACTGAATTGATATCGCTGTAGTTGGTAACAAAAAAATTCATAGCCCTGTTGTAAAGTTCTGTTTTGTCCAGTTCCGGGTAATCAACTACTTTTTGACAGGTAACGTACTCGTTTTCATCAAGCTGCCATTGATCTATAATTTCCTCAGACATTTTATAAGTGTTTTAGCTCTTATCTGGCAAGTTAATAAAGTTTTGTGAATTCTGAACGATGTTACGCCCACTGAAAAGCAGTGAAAGTGAGATTGCACTATTGCATAATATAACACGATGAGCGGCGGACAGATATCCTTTAAGCATTTACCATTTGTGCGTTCAAACCTTCAAACTTTCAAACCTTCAAACTTTTTCCGGTTGCCGGCCCCAAACAAAACCTTTCCGGATTTGTTAGTATTTTTACAATATTAAAAACAGAAACTATGGCATTTACACTCCAACCCGGTGAGAAAGCGATTGACTTTAACCTTCCGGCTACCGACGGCATGAAATATAAGCTTTCCGACTTCGATAAAAACAGTTACCTGGTCATCTTCTTCACCTGTAACCATTGCCCGTACGTTCTCGGCTCCGATGAGGTCACAAGAGCTACGGCTGAGAAATTCATGAAAAAAGACGTGGTATTCGTCGGGATAAACTCAAACAGCGAAAATACATATCCTGAAGACAACTTCCCCAATATGGTCAGCAGGATGGAGAAACACATGTTCCCATGGATATACCTCTATGATAAAGACCAGTCCGTAGCAAAAGCCTACGGCGCTCTGCGAACTCCTCACTTCTATGTGTTCGATGAGAAAAGAAAGCTGGTCTATACCGGCAGAGGTGTCGACAGCCCCCGCGATACTTCGCGCATGACCGTCAACGACCTGGACAGAGCTCTCGAAGAACTTACATCCGGTAAACCGGTTTCTATCCCAATGACAAACCCTATCGGATGTAATATCAAATGGGAAGGGATGGATGCCCACTGGATGCCGCCGGAAGCATGTGATCTAATATAAAACCGGCGTAGTTGGTAGCGATGGATGGATGCCTGTAGCCAGTTGCCTTTAATGCGAATCTGTGATTCAGGATTTAAAAGCTATATCCCAGTCCAAACCTGAAATGTGAGCCGCCAAAGTCAGTATTGTAATATTTATATGAATAATCATTTCCTCCATCTTGTTTCATCTCAAAGT
>CAYNGW010000289.1:0-1775 GCA_964396955.1 uncultured Rikenellaceae bacterium
TCTCATTCTGCAGATCGAGGAAATTCTGACTTGCCTTAAGATCGGGATAAGCTTCGACCGATACCTTCAGTCCTTCAAGTGCACCGGAAAGCCTGGTTTCAGCCTGGATCTTCTCATTAATGGTTGTTGCCTTCATTGCATTGGCACGGGCTTCAGTGATCTCGGTAAGAACACCGCGCTCATGCTGCATATAACCTCTTACCGCCTCAACAAGCTGAGGAATAAGATCGTGTCTCTGCTTCAGCTGAACATCAACATCTGCAAATGCCTGCTCCCTGCTATTTCTAAGCTTAACCAGCCGGTTATAGAGAGATATTGCCCACACGACCAACAATACAATTAGACCAAGAATTGCTAGTACTATGATCATTTTATTAAGTTTTGGTTAATGATTCAGAATTAATTCAGTTTATAAAAAAAATAAAGATATTAAATATTGCTATATTTAGCGACCCTGCTGATTAAATTTTAATCTTAAAAAGAATATATGATTGACGGGAAGAAAATGCTTGAGATAATCGTCAGCCGTCAGAGCGACCGGCGATACAGTGATAAGCCTGTTGAGAAGGAGAAGCTCGGCAGGATCATCGATGCAGGAAGGATGTCTCCTTCAGCATGCAATGCACAGCCATGGAAATTTGTCGTAGTCACAGATCCGGAACTGTTGAAGAGGCTTGCTGAAGCTGCCTCTGCAAAACTCCTGCACATGAATAAGTTTGTTGCCCAGGCTCCGGCAATGATAGTCATCATCAGGGAAAAGCCGAACTTTGTATCAAAGATCGGTGGAACAATAAAGAATAAGGATTACTCGCTGATCGACATTGGCATAGCATCGGAAAATATATGCCTTCAGGCAACAGCTGAAGGGCTGGGATCGTGCATGATCGGATGGTTTGATGAAGCTGAAGCCAGGAAGATACTGGGCATACCCGGAACAAAACGCGTTGAGCTTATAATCACATTGGGCTATTCACAGAGCGAATACAGGACAAAGAAGAGAAAACCTCCCGGGGAGGTGGTTTCGTATAATAAGTATTAGCTGAATCATTTCAGCTTCTCGAGAGCCGTCTTAATCCTCTTCACAGCCTCAACCAGCAGTTCATCGGAATTTGCATAAGATATCCTGATGCATCCGGGAGCGCCGAAAGCATCTCCTCCCACAACAGCCACCTGAGCTTTGTCAAGCAGCCAGAGAGCCAGGTCATCCGAACTGTGGATAACCTTCTCACCGTCTGATTTCCCAAGGTAATAGCTGATATCGGGCATGACGTAAAATGCGCCCTGGGGTATTCTCACCCTGAAACCTTTTACATCCTTCAGGAGCTTGCAGATCAGATCCCGGCGCCGCAGGAATGCCTCTTTCATCATCTGCCTTGAGTTATCATTAACGGTCAAAGCTGTCAGCGCCGCTTTCTGAGCAATAGAACAGGCGCCGGAAGTGAATTGTCCCTGCAGTTTGTCGCAGGCTTTTACTATCCATAAGGGAGCACCAAGATAACCAATCCTCCAACCAGTCATTGCATATGCTTTTGATACACCATTGACGGTTATTACCTTGTCATATATAAAATCAAAGGAAGCCATACTGACATGTTCTCCTTTAAAAAGAATATGCTCATATATCTCATCTGAAAGTATATAGAGGCCTTCGTGCTTCTGAACGATCCTGGCTATCTCCTCCATCTCTTTCCTTGTATAAACCATTCCTGTCGGATTTGAAGGTGAATTGAAGATGATCAGCCTGGTCTTCCTGGTGATAACGACTTCGAGCTGCT
>CAYNGW010000290.1:0-1750 GCA_964396955.1 uncultured Rikenellaceae bacterium
CAGACTCGGTTAAGAAACTGCCCATTGAACTCGATTTTCAGCTTGAAGATCATAATACAGGTCCTGCCACTTATTTGCGGGAATATTTGCGCAACACCATGCGCCGCCCGGAACCCGACAAGAGTAAATATGTCAGGGAATCATCATACGAGGATGCATTATGGGAATGGGAAAACAATCCCCTTTACGGATGGTGCAACAAGAATAAAAAACCGGATGGATCAGACTATGATATTTATAAGGATGGTCTGAAGATCTATACAACGCTTAATTCGAAAATGCAGAAATATGCTGAAGAAGCTGTTGCCGAGCATCTTTCAAAGGAGGTTCAGCCTGACTTCTACGAAAGGGCAAAAGCCTTCAAAAATCCTCCTTATTCCGACGATCTGAAAAAAGAGGAGATTGACGAACTGATAATGAATTCATTAAAGCAGAGCGACAGGTATTATATAATGAGGGCAAGAGGAATTCCTGAAGATTCCATTATGCTTGCCTTCAATACACCCGTGCAGATGAAAGTCTTTTCGTGGAAAGGCGAGCGGGATACAATAATGACTCCGCTTGATTCGATATGGTATTATAAATATTTTATCAGATCTTCATTCATGGTGGAAGATCCTCACAACGGGCATGTTAAAGCATATGTGGGAGGACCCGATTTCAGGTATTTCAAATGGGATGCATGCACCCAGCAGAGGAAACAGGTTGGCAGCACCATCAAACCATTCCTATATACTATTGCAATGCAAAATGGCTATTCTCCCTGCTATGAGGTGGAAAATATTCCCCGTTCTTTCGAGGATGTAGTTAATGATTCAACCTGGACGCCCAGGAGTTCGGGCCCAAAAGCTTATCACGGGAAAATGGTCACCTTAAAATGGGGACTGGCACAATCCGAAAACTACATTTCAGCCTGGCTCATGGAACAGTTCAGACCAACTGCCGTAACCGACCTCATGCAGAAAATGGGAGTGAGAAGCTTCATTGATCCGGTATATTCTATTTTCCTTGGCACTTCCGATATCAAGCTTGAAGAGATGGTGGGAGCATACGGAACATATGCGAACAAAGGAGTTTATACACGGCCGATGTATGTGACCCGGATCGAAGATAAAAACGGCAATGTCATTTCCAGATTCACTCCCAGGATTGAGGAAGTCCTCAGTGAAGAAACAGCATATCTGATGCTTAATCTTTTGCAGGGTGTTGTTCTGACCGGATCGGGAAGGAGATTGAGAGTTGAGCCATATAACCTGTTAAACCAGATCGGTGGGAAGACAGGAACAACACAAAACCAATCAAACGGCTGGTTTATGGGTATAACTCCTAACCTTGTCGGAGGTGTCTGGAGCGGATGGGAAGACCAGGCGATACATTTTGAAACACTCGGGGAAGGACAGGGAGCAGCAATGGCCCTGCCTATTATGGCAATTTTCATGAGAAAAGTCTATGACGATCCGGAATTCGGGATAATGGAGACAGATGAATTCGAACGTCCTTCCGGGTTCAATATGGAACTCGACTGTGAAAAGGTCAAAAGGGAAAGTTCAAGAAGGGATAATCCGCTGAGGGACAGGTATTAAACGGCTCAACGGTGCAACGGTACAACGGCGCAACGGCAAAACTGAAAAAATCACCTCCTGTCATAATACGTTGTCCGCTCACTATCTTCCGGAGGCACATAGCGTCCGCCAATAAATGAAGTAATACTGTAAACAACCAGTGATTTCCCGTTATCCAGCATGAAATA
>CAYNGW010000291.1:0-1720 GCA_964396955.1 uncultured Rikenellaceae bacterium
CAGTTCTTTCAATAAAAACTTCCTTGTTACCTTCTTCAGCTTCTTTAAACATCTGTGCTCCACCGGCTCCGCAGCATAAAGCAAATCTACGGTTCCTGTCCATTTCTGTAAAATTAGCGGTGAGCTTCTTCAGGATAAACCTGGGTTCATCATAAATATCGTTTGCTCTTCCCAGGTAACATGGATCGTGGTAAGTTACTGAAATATTTTTCAATGCAGCAGGATCAATTTTTAACTTACCCTCATTCATATACTTTTTCAGGAACTGAAGATAATTGATAACTTCAAATTTACCTCCGAGGTCAGGATATTCATTCTTAAAAATGTTGTAGCAGTGCGGACAGATTGTGATGATCCTGTCAATTTCATATTTTCTGAAAGTCGCGATTACCTGAAGGGCCTGCATCTGATACAGCATTTCATTGCCGGCACGACGGGCAGGATCGCCTGTACAGGTCTCCTCCTTTCCAAGAACCGCATAGCTCACTTTGAGATGAGTAAGTATTTTAGCAAAAGCCCTCACAACCTTTTTGTACCTGTCGTCGAAAGCTCCTGCACAGCCTACCCAGAAAAGGTATTCAGGCTTTTCGCCTCTTGCATAGAGGTCTGACATTACAGGTATTTCAATTTTATGGGTCTCCATTTTATCATTTTTTAACCACAAAGGATTAAATTACATTGATTTCCAGGTCTTTGGACCATAATAACCGGTCTTCCTTGGAATATTGCCATGGAGCTCCATTATTCTCGATATTTGAGAAAATTGTATTCAGTTCTGCCGGAGCAGCAGCTTTTTCCATTACCAGGTACCTTCGCATTTCAATTATCATTGCCACGGGATTAATGTTGACAGGGCATTCGATGGCACAGGCATTGCATGTTGTGCAAGCCCATAACTCTTCTGCCTTTACAACATCAAGTAATGACTTGTCATCGGTGAATTCAATTCCATGTTTCCTTACATTTTTGCCAATATATTCGAGCCTGTCGCGCATATCCATTACTACCTTTCTCGGTGATAATTTTTTACCGGTAAGATTAGCCGGACAACTTGAAGTGCATCGGCCGCATTCAGTGCAGGTATATGCTTCCATAAGGACTTTCCAGGTGAAGTCCCTGCAATCCCTGGATCCAAACTGTCCAATATCTTCTGTTTCCCCTGATGAATTATTTTCAACACTTCCTGAAAGCATCATTTTTACTTCCCTGGTAATTGAGGGCATGTGATCCATCTTCCCCTGCGGAACAAGCCTGGAATACCAGACATTAGGAAATGAGAGGAAAACATGAAAATGTTTTGAATATGGAATATAATTGAGGAATGTGAGCACCCCAACTATGTGAAACCACCAGCAAAACCTTTCTAAAAAAACAAGTGTCCCATTTGAAAATCCTGTAAACAACGGCTGTATTAATCCGCTGAGGAGAAAAGATCCAACAGCAGTATAATGGGAATCATGGCGTATCTGAAGAATTCCATCGCTTGCGTTCATGACAAGAATTGCGCTCATAAGGAAAAGTTCTGTGACAAGTATTATATTGGCATCAGAACGTGGCCATAATTTCATCTCACTGTTCCAGAACCTCCTGACCCTGATGATATTTCTCCTTGAAAGAAATACAATACATCCGAATATAACTGCAATTCCAAAAATTTCAAAAGATGATATTAATACCGGATACAAACCTCCTGTAAAAGAAAAAAACCTGTGTGTCCCGA
>CAYNGW010000292.1:0-1657 GCA_964396955.1 uncultured Rikenellaceae bacterium
TGGAAATGTCACCATACGATCTGACAAAAGGAAGAATTACATTCAGATATAAATAGGAAACATTAAGATAATGAAAGTAAGAGCATCTGTAAAAAAGCGCAGTGCTGACTGTAAGATAGTCAGAAGAAAAGGGCGCATATATGTTATTAACAAGAAAAATCCCAAGTTCAAACAGAGACAGGGATAATTTTAACTAATTTTGCATCTCATTTAATAAAAAACTATTATGGCACGTATAGTTGGGGTAGATTTACCAAGACATAAAAGAGGCGAAGTTGGCCTGACATATATTTACGGGGTCGGCAGAAGCACTGCCCAGAAAGTACTCGATGAAGCCGGCGTTGACAGAAATGCCAAAGTTGAGGAATGGACGGATGAACAGATCAATACTATCCGCCGGATCCTTAACGATAATTTTAAGCTCGAGGGAGAACTCCGTTCAGAGACGCAAATGAATATAAAAAGGCTTATGGATATCGGTTGTTACCGTGGTGTCAGGCACAGAATAGGACTTCCCGTCAGGGGTCAGAGCACGAAAAATAATGCCAGGACACGTAAAGGCAGGAAGAAAACTGTTGCTAACAAGAAGAAAGCTACTAAATAAACAGACTATGGCAAAAAAAACCGGAGCATTAAAGAAGAGGCTTGTTAAGGTAGAACCGTCGGGTCAGGCTCATGTTCATTCATCATTCAATAATATAATTATTACACTGACAAATAATTCAGGTCAGGTTATTTCATGGGCATCAGCAGGTAAAATGGGGTTTAAGGGCTCCAAGAAAAATACTCCGTATGCCGCACAGATGGCATCGGAAGAATGCGGTAAGGCAGCTTATGACCTTGGCCTGAGAAAAGTCAAGGTATTTGTCAAGGGACCGGGATCAGGACGTGAATCAGCGATAAGGGCAATAGCCAACGTTGGTATTGAAGTCATGGAGATTGTTGATGTAACCCCGATGCCTCACAACGGCTGCCGGGCTCCCGGAAGAAGAAGAGTATAAGTAAGTTAAGTACTGATATAAATAAATTGTAAGATGGCAAGATATACCGGCCCAAGATCAAGAGTCGCTAGAAAATTTGGAGAACCGATCTACGGTCCCGATAAACACCTGGATAGAAAGAATTTTCCCCCCGGGCAGCATGGAGTAACCAAAAAAAGGAAAAAGACATCGGAATATGGCATCCAGCTGAGGGAAAAACAGAAGGCAAAATATACTTATGGTATCCTGGAGCGTCAGTTCCGTAATACCTTCGAGAAAGCTTCAAGGTCAAAAGGAGTTACCGGTGCGGTTCTCCTTCAACTCCTTGAATCACGCCTCGATAACGTGGTTTACCGCCTTGGCGTCGCTTCAACAAGAGCTGGCGCACGTCAGCTGGTTTCCCATCGTCATATAACCGTTAATGGTGATGTTGTCAATGTCCCTTCTTTTCAGCTTAAACCGGGTGATATCATTGGCGTTCGTGAAAAATCGAAATCTCTCGAAGCAATCGTTGATTCACTTACCACCAGGAAGAGCTCAAAGCTCCCGTGGCTTGAATGGGATGATACACAGATGGCAGGTAAATTCATGAATATGCCTGAACGTACTGATATTCCTGAAAATATAAAGGAACAACTAATAGTCGAATTGTATTCAAAGTAATAATATAAGATAAA
>CAYNGW010000293.1:0-1617 GCA_964396955.1 uncultured Rikenellaceae bacterium
GAATGAATCTGACGAAGGAGGATGAATGAGGAATCTCCTTCTGATATTCAGAATGCCTTTTTAAGAAATTGCTAAAGATGTGTATAAAGAGTAGCTTGTCGGGAGGGAGGTGGTGATTTTTATGCTAACCTCTCTACTGTAATAGTATCTTTACTAAAAATTATAGATGAAATCCGAAATAATCATCCACAACTCCGTCAGCCTTGATGGCTCTCTCACAGGCTTTATGCCAGATATGGGTCTTCATTACAAAATTGCTGGAGAGTATAATCCAGATGCACATCTGATAGGTGCTGACACCATCATTGCAGGAAATGAAATGTTTGGTGAAGGCATCCCTGCTGAACTGTCTTCAGACTTTGAAAAGCCTCAGCGGGATGCAGGTTTGCCATGGTGGATTATCGTTGACTCACGGGGAAGGCTTAAAGGTATGCTTCACACTTGCAGAAGGTTTGAGTATTGCCGCGATGTGATACTCCTCGTTTCAGAATCAACTCCTAAAGATTATTTGTTGCATCTTAAGGAACGTAATTACAATTTTATCATAACCGGAAAGGAGAAAGTTGATCTGAAATCAGCCGTTGAGAAAATTGCAGAATTATATGATATCAGAAAGATCCTTACAGATACCGGAAGAGTCCTCGGTAACCTGCTGATAAACATGGGACTGGTAAATGAAATAAGCATTCTTATCCATCCTCTTCTTGTAGGTGAAAAATGTTACCCGATGTTTTCTGATCTGAAGAAAGATTTGAATCTTAAATTGAAGAAATCAGAGTCATTCGAAAACGGATGTGTCTGGAGTATTTATAGTATCGGATGAGTTTTTATCGTCAAATACCTGCATTAAAAGTATCTCCCTGTTCAAAATCACCTGATGCATATCCCCTCCCAGAAGTAAAACGAGAAGCACAATAACTATGGTTCCAATACCACCTCCGACCGCCATGCCTTTGGGGGACATTCCCCTGCGATCCTCAACGTTATCGCTCCCTTGTCTGCCCTGCCATTTCATAATGAAAAGTTGTTAAGTTGATATCCCGGTTAGTTATTACAATATTAATTTTTTCTGCTTAACTCTTAACCATTTCATGACTCATATGTTACAACATTGTAACTTTACCGTGAAAATGCTGTTATCGAAAATATATACGGTTACAGGAATGTCGTGCGCCTCGTGTGCATCACGCGTAGAATCTTTGGTCAGAACTTTACCCGGGATAAAAAGCGCATCAGTAAATTTTGCCGATAATTCCATAAAAGTTGAATTTCTGCCTGAAGAGATCACTCCTTCTGGTATCAGGAAGGCGGCACGGTCTATCGGTTACGATATTATAATTGATGAGGCAAACAGTCAGGAGCTTAAGGAAGAAGCACAGCATCTGTATTTCAGGAGGATCAGGATCAATACTGCAGGCGCGGCTCTCTTCAGCCTGCCATTGACTATTATTGCCATGTTCTTCATGAACATGCTCTATGCCAATTACATCATGATGGCCCTGGCAATACCGGTCGTATTCTGGTTTGGAAGACAATTCCCGGCAGGAGCATGGAAACAGCTTAAACACCGTTCCGCAAATATGGATACCCTTGTGGCATTAAGCACCGGTATTGCAT
>CAYNGW010000294.1:0-1610 GCA_964396955.1 uncultured Rikenellaceae bacterium
CCGGCTGGCTCTCAACAGTCAGAGGTGCAGGGCTTAGCGTATCATCATTCGGATTGCCTCTTGCCTTCATTTATACAATAACCACAATAGGAAGCATAGGCGGAGGATGGGTTTCAGGATATATGATCAAAAAAGGCATGACTCCTTTCAAGGCAAGAAAAGTGACCATGCTTATCTTTGCACTTATGGTCGTGCCCATCGTATTTGCACAATCACCCGGAATAAGCACACGGGGTGCAGTCTGCCTTATTGCTCTTGCTGCAGCATCGCACCAGGCATGGTCAGCTAATCTTTTCACGACTGTCTCTGATGCATTCCCCAAGAAAGCTGTCAGCTCAATTACAGGGATCGGTGGATTGGCAGGTGCTGTCGGCGGTGCCTTTATTTCACAATTAGCAGGCGGCATACTGCAACATTTTAAGGATCTTGGACATATTGAAACAGGCTATGTTGTGATGTTTACAATTGCAGGAAGCGCTTATCTCCTGACCTGGATAATATTGACTATTTTTGCACCAAAAAATAAACAAGTTGTTCTTGACTGACAATGCCTTTGAGAAAAGCAAGAATAAAGGATATCGCTGAACTGTCCGGAGTATCCATTGGTACTGTCGACAGAGTCCTTCATGAGCGCGGCGAGGTTGCCGAAAAAACCAGGGAGAGGATATTGAAGATCTCAAAGGATCTGGAATATTCTCCTAACTTCATTGCCCGCGCTCTGAAAACTAAAAAGAAGCTAAACATAGTTTCACTTCTGCCATATCCAAATGAAGACAATGCTTTCTGGAATAAGCATTCCCTTGGAATGATCAGGGCGATGGAGGAGCTTGATCCATTTCCTGTTACCTTAAGCCAGGTTACATTTGAAATGCTCGACGAGGATGATTTCCAGAAGAAAACATTAAAAGTGATGGATCTTTATCCTGACGGTGTAATTATGGCTCCTCTTTTTAAAGCAGAATCTATTGCTTTTTGCCATCGGCTTTTCAGGAAACATATCCCGTTTGTTTTCGTCGACGGATATATTAAGGAAACAAAGTTCCTTGCCTATACAGGTGAGGATATCTTTCAAAGCGGCAGGGTTGCAGGACAACTTATCGATCTGGTAACTCATCCGAAGAAGGATATTCTCATAATCAATATCGCACGGAATCTTCAGAACTTCCACCACCTTAATATAAGGACTCAGGGTTTCTTAAGCTATTTTCCTGATTCAGGGAAAAACAGGGGTAAAAAGATAAACCTCAGCATTTCTGATCCTATCAATGAAAACATCAAAATAGAGGTGGGCAGGATTCTTTATAAAAATCCTGATATCGCCTCAATTTTCGTTACAGGATCCAAATCTTTCAAAGTTGCTGATTTTCTTGAATGCGAAAGGATCAGATCTATAAATCTGGTTGGATACGACCTCCTTGAAAAAAATGTTGCTTGCCTTAAATCAGGAACCATAAAATTTTTAATAGGTCAACGACCTGAAGAGCAAACATATAAGGGAGTCAAAAAACTATTCGAATACTTGTCCCTTAATAAAACTCCTGATAAATATGAATATCTTCCAATAGATATCGTAACCTCTGAAAATGTTAATTTTTTTATATAACCGGATA
>CAYNGW010000295.1:0-1600 GCA_964396955.1 uncultured Rikenellaceae bacterium
CGGGTTTTCCCGTCATCACTTTTGATCTTGATAATCTGCCCCTTGACAATGCTTTTGGGAATGGGGAATATCTCCTCATCTGCCAGCCCTGTGAAAATCTCATATGGCCTGGATTCTTTCAGTCCGACAAAAGCAACCCATTTTTCTTCATTTATATTGAACCTGATTACGTCGCAATCGAGTACTTTCGGGCGTTTCGGTCTTTCTGTTCTTGTCTCAGGCTTCCCTGAAATAAGCACGCCGTTTCTCGATCCGTCACGATAGACAGTTGCTCCTTTGCATCCTGATTTCCATGCTGTAAGGTACAGTTCGCTGACCATCTCTTCTTTTGCATCGGCAGGAAGATTGATGGTCACGCTTATTGAATGATCCACCCATTTTTGTATTGCTCCCTGCATTTGTACTTTTGCTACCCAGTCAACATCGTTGGCAGTTGCCTTTGCGTAAGGTGATTTTGCAATTATTGATTCTATCTCCTGATCATTCATCCTGGTTACTTCATCAGGATCATATCCGTTAAGCCGGAGCCAGTCAACGAACTTATGATGGAATACATTGAATTCCTCCCATGAATCACCAACCTCATCCTTGAATGATACTTTAACATCCAGGTCATTCGGATTAACTTTTCTTCTGCGTTTATAAAAGACGGAGAAAATGGGTTCAATCCCGGATGTTGTCTGGGTCATGAGGCTTGTGGTGCCGGTTGGTGCAATTGTCAGCAGGGCAATGTTCCTGCGTCCGAATTTCACCATATTGTTATACATTACCGGGTCTGTCTCCTTCATCCTGAGAATGAAAGGATTTTTCTTCTCGCGTTCTGCATCAAATATTGTGAACGGACCTCTTTCCTTTGCCAGGTATGTTGATGATTTATAGGCTTCAAGTGCCAGTGTTTTATGAACTTCGACTGAGAAGTCAGTAGCCTCTTCGCTGCCATACCTCAGTCCCAGTGCCGCAAGCATATCACCTTCAGCGGTAATCCCGATACCCGTTCTCCTTCCCTCCTGTGACTTCTTCATGATATTTTTCCAGAGGTTTCTTTCAACCATTTTCAGTTCATCCGGTTCAGGATCTCCTTCGATCTTTGATAGAATCACATCGATCTTTTCCATTTCGAGGTCAATGATATCATCCATCATTCTCTGAGCCAGCCCGACATGCTCTTTGTACAATTCAAAATCAAATTCCGCATTATCCGTGAATGGATCTTTCACATAGCTGTAAAGATTAATGGCAAGCAGTCTGCAGCTGTCGTATGGGCACAACGGTATTTCGCCGCACGGATTTGTTGACACTGTTGCAAAGCCAAGATCGGCATAGCAATCGGGAATGCTTTCCCTTATAATAGTATCCCAGAAAAGGACACCAGGTTCGGCTGATTGCCAGGCATTATGGATTATCTTGCCCCAGAGCTGGTTTGCGTCAATGTCATTTACGAATTTCGGATTATTTGAATTTATCGGATATTGCTGGCGGAAGACGGTTTTCTCTTCCACGGCCTTCATGAATTCGTCAGTGATCTTTACCGATACATTGGCGCCCGTAACCTTCCCGCATTCCAGTTTTGCATCAATAAATTTTCCTGAATCCGGATGCT
>CAYNGW010000296.1:0-1598 GCA_964396955.1 uncultured Rikenellaceae bacterium
TTATCATTTATCAGGTGTTACCAATCGAAAAGACGCCTTTACTACCATCCTTATGGAAATCATATCTGCATTATTTATTCTCTATTGATTCCCGATCCAGGATAATCCTGGCGTCAACAGCTACAGCTCCATTACTGTAAGCTATCAGAGGATTGATATCCATCTCTTTTATCTCGGGATTTTCTTCAATGAATACGGATAATTTTGACAATAATTTTTCAAGATATTTAATATCAACAGCCGGCTGCTCCCTGTAGCCTTCAAGCAGGCGATGGGCTTTTATCTGCCGGATCATATCACCTGCGTCTTCGTTCGTTAACGGGACGATCCTGAATGATACATCCTTAATTACTTCAACAAATGTGCCCCCGAGTCCGAACATCAGCATTGGGCCGAATTGCGGATCTTTTGTCATACCTATAACCAGTTCCAGTCCGGGTTCAGCCATCTTTTGCAGGGACACGCCTTCAATCACTGCTTCGGCAGATTTTTCTTTAACTGATGTCATAATTTCATCATAGGCGTTTTTCACCTGATCTTCATTTTGCAGGCCGAGTTTAACACCCCCAATATCGCTCTTATGCGTAATCTGCGGAGAAATAATTTTCATTACCATAGGGTAACCGAGATTGTTTGCAACTGATACAGCTTCATCTTTCGATTTTGCCAGTACTGGTTCGGTGACATTTATGCCGTATTCTTTCAAAATCGTTTTACATTGTATTTCATTCAAGATATTGCTATCGGACTTTTTTAATATTTCCAAAAATATCTTTCTGTTTTCTGATGAAACGCTCTTTTGTATTTTTTCAGGAATAATATCCTTCCCGGATCCCTCTCTGAATTTTACAAGATTTGAGAGAGCTTTAAATGTTCTCTGCTCTGAAAGAAAAACCGGAATACCGTTCGCGAAGAAATAATCGCGAATATTTCTTCTTTCTACTTCAAGCTCTATTGATTCCACTCCTGTAAGATCTTCCGGAAGTATTATTATTATCGGTTTTTTGTATTTGTTTCTTACTCTCACCGGGACTTCAAGCAGCGCCTTCTGCTGTTCTTCCGGGGGTGCTGTGGTTCCGCTGAAGACCTTGCTCATTTTAACAGAAAAAAATACCCTTCTTATTACAATAATATCAATATTCTCGTCAGCGGACATTGTCTCAAGAAGAGCCTCCAGAAGTTCCAGGGGAGGATGAGGATTCCCGATATCAACCGGATTTCTTGAAGATGTCCCAATATCAGGGAGCAGTTCACGAAGCTTGGCTTCAGTCTCTACAGCAAAGCCCGGCATCTGCATGCCTGAAATTTCGCACGCATCCGCCCCTATAACTGTGCCGGCACCTCCCCCGCTTACATATGCAACCCTCAGGCCGCATCCTTCAGGTATGCAGGAGAATCCGACTGTTGTATCGGTCAATTCATCCAGAGTTGAAACCTGAATAGCATTTGTCTGCCGGAAAAATGCATTCCATGCAGTATCTGTTCCTGCGAGAGAGCCGGTATGAGACGACGATGCGGCAGCGCCGATCTGAGTCAATCCGACTTTCCAGATTATCAGCGGCTTTTTACCGGAATTCCGGCGGGCTATGTCAAAGTAC
>CAYNGW010000297.1:0-1584 GCA_964396955.1 uncultured Rikenellaceae bacterium
CACTTTTGATCTTGATAATCTGCCCCTTAACAATGCTTTTCGGAATCGGAAAGATTTCCTCATCGGCCAGCCCGGTGAATATTTCATATGGCCTGGAATCTTTCAGTCCCACAAAAGCAACCCATTTCTCTTCACTAATATTGAACCTTATTACATCGCAATCAAGTACTTTCGGGCGTTTCGGTCTTTCTGCCCTTGTTTCCGGTTTTCCTGTAATAAGTACGCCGCTTCTTGATCCGTCGCGATAGACAGTTGCTCCCTTGCATCCGGATTTCCATGCCGTGAGATATAATTCGCTTACCAGCTCCTCTTTTACATTGGCAGGAAGGTTAATGGTCACACTTATGGAATGATCCACCCACTTTTGAATTGCACCCTGCATTTTTACTTTTGCGACCCAGTCAATATCGTTGGCAGTTGCTTTAAAATATGGCGATTTTGCAATTATAGATTCAATCTCCTCGTCATTCATTCTAGTAACCTCATCAGGATCGTATCCGTTAAGCTTCAGCCACTCAACAAACTTGTGGTGGAATACATTGAATTCTTCCCATGAATCGCCGATCTCATCCTTGAAGGTTACTTTGACATCCTGGTCGTTTGGATTTACTTTTCTCCTGCGTTTATAGAAGACGGAGAAGATCGGTTCAATCCCCGATGTTGTCTGTGTCATGAGGCTTGTGGTGCCGGTTGGTGCAATGGTCAGCAGGGCTATGTTCCTTCGTCCGAATTTTACCATGTTGTTATACATGATGGGATCTATCTCCTTCATCCTGAGAATGAAAGGATTGTTTTTTTCGCGTTCCGCATCAAAAATTGTGAACGGTCCTCTTTCCTTAGCCAGATATGTTGATGATTTATAAGCTTCGAGCGCCAGTGTCTTATGAACTTCGACTGAAAAATCTGTAGCCTCATCGGTGCCATACCTCAGTCCCAGTGCCGCAAGCATATCACCTTCAGCCGTAATTCCGATACCGGTTCTCCTTCCCTCCTCTGATTTTTTCCTGATATTTTTCCAGAGGTTTTTTTCAACCATTTTCAATTCATCCGGTTCAGGATCTCCATCGATCTTGGCGAGTATGACATTGATCTTTTCCATTTCGAGATCAATGATATCATCCATCATCCTCTGAGCCAGCCCGACATGCTCCTTGTACAATTCAAAATCAAATTCTGCATTATCCTTGAACGGATTTTTTACATAGCTGAAAAGATTAATGGCCAGCAGCCTGCAGCTGTCATAGGGGCATAATGGTATTTCGCCGCATGGATTTGTTGATACTGTTGCGAAACCAAGATCGGCATAGCAATCCGGAACGCTTTCCCTGATTATTGTATCCCAGAAAAGGACTCCGGGCTCGGCTGATTGCCAGGCGTTGTGTATTATCTTGCTCCACAGCTGGTTCGCATCAATGACATTTATGAATTTCGGATTATCCGAATTTATCGGGTATTGCTGGCGGAAGATGGTTTTTTCTTCCACGGCTTTCATGAATTCATCAGTGATCTTTACCGATACGTTGGCGCCTGTAACCTTCCCGCATTCCAGTTTTGCATCAATAAATTTTCCTGAATCCGGATGCT
>CAYNGW010000298.1:0-1582 GCA_964396955.1 uncultured Rikenellaceae bacterium
TAAGTATTTGTTTCAACGACAGTTACATGAATTCCAACATCAGATCGTTTGATCTTATGGTATGGGATAATTCAGATGGGAAACCCGGAAATATTCTTTACTCCCTGGAGGAGATTATGGTTGAACTGGGAGATGAAATTAACGGATTCCATTCATATATTCTGCCATCTGCAGTGGCAATCAATAATATTTTCTATGTTGGATGGAGACAGAGGTCAGAAACATTCCTGAATGCAGGGGTTGATATTAACACCCCTCATAACGGGAAACAATACTACTGGATAAATGGCAACTGGAACATCTCCCAGATAACAGGCAGCCTCATGATCAGACCGGTTGTCGGACCGATGCTGAATACCTCCATAAATGATCTTGCCTGCGATGGAAAAAACACCCTGCATTTCTGGCCCAATCCTGCAAGGGATTTTATTACAGTTGATCCGGGAGATTATCAGGTTTCTGAATCCCTTTGCATATCTGTTTACGATCTGCAGGGACGGAAACTGATCAGTGTTCCTTTCCGTGAAAAAATCGATATCTCTTCCCTGAATGAAGGTTTATACATTATAACAGCAAGCCGGAATGGGATCCCTGCCGGATACAGCCGTCTTGTTAAAACCAGGTGACAACTATAAATGGCTGAAGAGGAATTAGTTGAGCAACAGGAGCTTTATGAACATCACAGGTTCAGGATTGATCCGGGTCAATCACTGCTGAGGATTGATAAATATCTCTTTGCCAGGTTGGAAAATGTCTCGAGGACCCGCATTCAGAATGCTGCCAATGCCGGCAACATTCTCGTGAACAATAATCCTGTCAGGCCAAATTACAAGGTAAAGCCAAACGATATTGTACAGATCCTTCTCCCGAATCCTCCAAGGGAAATTGAACTGATTCCTGAGAACATCCCTGTCAGTATTGTCTATGAGGACGAAGATGTAGTTGTGGTAAATAAGGAATCCGGGATGGTTGTGCATCCGGCCTACGGGAACTATACCGGCACTCTGGTTAATGCACTTATATGGCACTTCAAGGATCTGCCGCTTTTTCAGACAGGAGAGTTAAGACCCGGACTTGTCCACAGGATAGATAAAAACACATCAGGCATACTAGTCATTGCAAAAAATGAATTTGCGCTCAACAGGCTATCAAAGCAATTCTATGAACGGACTACCGACAGAAAGTATACCGCGCTTGTATGGGGTGTTCCCGATCCGCGTGATGGCACAATAAAAGGTAATGTTGGAAGAAATACCCGCGATAGGAAGATCATGCAGGTGTTCCCCGACGGTAGTCGTGGTAAACCGGCAATAACCCACTATAAGGTTATTGAGGATCTCGGCTACATTTCAATGGTTGAATGCAAGCTGGAAACAGGCAGGACACACCAGATAAGGGTGCATTTCAGCTACATAAAGCATCCCGTTTTCAATGATGGGGAATATGGCGGCAATCAGATACTTAAAGGTACGACATTCAGCAAATACCTGCAGTTTGTAAGGAACTGCTTCAAAATTCTGCCAAGGCAGGCCCTGCATGCAAAATCACTTGCCTTTAATCATCCCGTTTCAGGGAAAAGACT
>CAYNGW010000299.1:0-1535 GCA_964396955.1 uncultured Rikenellaceae bacterium
CTTACTAAAATTAACATTATGAAAAAATCAGGTGTTCTATTATTCTTATTCGCATTAATGATTCCACCAAATCTTTCTGCGCAAAGGACAGCGGATGTTGAAGGAAGCAAAGACTATCCTTTAGTATCACGATTTGAAGGTTCAACTATTGAGTATTATAAAGTTGCCAAATGGGACTCTTATCCGTTACCTGTAAGTCTTGCTGATAATCAATTTCATTGGAAGGACCCTCTTCCACTTGAAGGTAAAGTGATAAGAATTCAATATTCTGCAGCCCCTGATAATAATCCGGCTTATGTATTGAAGAATTTTGAATCAGCTTTTAATAAAGCCGGATTTAAAGTGATTATGGTAAAAAATGGTAATGTAGACCTTGGAGAGGCGTGGTATTTTACACAATATTATTATTGGGATAAAGATCTCATAAAATTTGGATGGGCTATTGAGCCCCGGAGAGGTGGTAATCATGCATATATTGCAGCTAAAACAAATAACGGGATAAATGATATCTTCATTGCAATTTATATTTCAGCTTACGATAATATTACCTTAATAACCCAGGATATTATTGAAGTGGAAGCAGCTGCAACAGGAATGGTAACTGCTACAAGTCTGAAAGACGGGATTACATCAAATGGACATATAGCATTAGACGGTGTTTTTTTTGATACCGGGGTTTCTACCATTAAAGCAGAATCAACTGAAGCTTTGAAAAATATTGCCGAATATCTGAAAGGAAACTCTGATAGCAAATTTGTAATTGTCGGACATACAGACATTGATGGCACTTTTGAAGCAAACATGAAACTTTCAGAAGAAAGAGCTAAAGCGGTAATGAATGAGTTGGTAACAAAATTTGGCGTCAAGCCGGAACAATTAAAATCTTTTGGCTTAGCTTCATTAGCTCCTGCAACAAGTAATGCGACAGAAAAAGGGAAAGAAAAAAACAGGAGGGTGGAAATAGTAAAACAGTGATGTAATTCTTCAATAGATCTACTGGTAATCCTTAACTACCTCCATAACTTCAGGGAAGTCCATTCCGATCTTCTTCAGGAATTCAATTTTAGGTACGCCATTGTTGTTCCATCCACGTCTGATGTAAACTGCATCAAGAAGACTTTCGTACTGATCTTCCCTGTATTTACGGAGGATCTTCATTTTTTCTTCAGTGGTTTTCCCGGCAGGATCAATATTTACCTTTTCCTTAAGCTGCTTGTCGTATCGCTCGGCTCTTGATTCATATTCTTCCTTTGTCACAGGTCCTGCTGCACGGTAGGGTTGTCTGTCCCATTTTCTTGTGCCAAATCCTCTGCGCAGGTTAAATACCCGCTGGAAATTATATACTCTTTCTGAATCTTCTATAAGCCTCTTCTTATCGAATTCACGACCTGTAACCGCTTTATAAATAGTCACATAGTTATCAACATGTTCCGGCACTTTTGCAGGTTCATCAGTATGGGCATTGTTTTCAGGTTCGACGTCATTCCATGGGAGCTTGCATAATCCCACGAGGCCGAACCAGGTCCTGAACATCG
>CAYNGW010000300.1:0-1509 GCA_964396955.1 uncultured Rikenellaceae bacterium
ATTTAATCCTGATATTCTTGCCTTTCAGCGAGGGGGGAGGGTTATTCCTGATGATCTCTAGCATAACCTCATTCAGCTCAGATGTCGGGATCTTCCTGTTCCTGTTCCGGTCAACTTTCTCAATCATATCAAGCACTTTGTGTATCCTCTGCTTATTTATTGCCGAGATAAACAGGATATCGTAATCAGTGAAAGGAGCCGTCTTGTCTCTTATCACCTTTTCCAGCATTTTTGATGTATTGTTTTCTTTTTCAACAAGATCCCATTTATTGACAAGCACAACCAATCCTTTATTGTTCTTCAGGATAAGCGACATTATATTAAGGTCCTGTGATTCAATTCCCCTCGTTCCATCGATCAGAAGAAGACAGATATCGGAATTCTCTATTGTCCTTACTGCTCTCATGACAGAATAGAACTCGATATCCTGACTGACCTTTGATTTCCTTCTTAGTCCGGCAGTATCCACAAGAAAGAAGTCGTGGTGGTACTTATTATACCTTGTATAAATTGAATCCCGGGTAGTTCCGGGAAGAGGAGTGACTATATTTCTTTCTTCACCAAGAAGTGAGTTGACAAGTGACGATTTGCCAACATTCGGCCGTCCCACTATGGCTATACGCGGAAGCTCAGGAAACATGTCCGGAGCCTGTCCGGGAAGATCCTTTACCACGGCATCAAGGAGATCGCCTGTACCGCTGCCGTTAATGGAACTGACCGTGAAAAAATCGCCAAGGCCAAGAGTATAAAATTCACTGGCATCAAACAGCCTTTCTGAATTATCGACCTTATTTACTACCAGGATAACCTTCTTGCCTGATCTCCTCAGCATATCTGCAACAGAGGTATCCAGCTCATGAATACCGGTCGTGACATCGACCATGAACAGGATAAGATCAGATTCTTCAATTGCCAGCAGGACCTGCTTGTTTATCTCCTCCTCAAAAATATCTTCGGAGTTCTTAACATAGCCACCGGTATCTATGACAGAAAAATCAATGCCGTTCCAGTTACAAATGCCAAAGTTACGGTCACGTGTAACGCCGCTCATTTCGTCAACAATTGCTTCCCTCGAATCGGTAAACCGGTTGAACAATGTTGATTTTCCAACATTTGGCCTGCCTATTATTGCAACTATTCTGCTCATTTCCTTTTGTGATCAGATCAGCGGTATCCGAATCTTTTAAGCATAGCCGGCTTGTCGCGCCAGTCTTTTGTCACCTTCACATATAATTCAAGGAATATTTTCTTTCCGAAAAAACTTTCCATATCATATCTTGCCCCGGTGCCGACTTTTTTAAGCATTGCACCTTTATGTCCTATCAAAATGCCTTTCTGACTGTCACGTGCAACATGTATCAGTGCCCTGATCCTGATTATCTTTGATTCTTCCTTAAAGCTTTCAATTTCTATTTCAACGGAATATGGGACCTCTTTCTTATAATTCATGAGGATTTTTTCCCGCAGGATCTCAGAGGCAAAAAAACGTTCATACCTGTCGGTAAGCTG